>NZ_PJBU01000073.1:0-90190 GCF_002863645.1 Psychrobacter sp. MES7-P7E
AGATTAGAATTAATAGGTTTAAATCAAATACTATTTTTAAACTTTACAGATAACACTTGGTCACAGTAGAGTTACTAAATAGCAATAGATTTTGATTGTATTATCACTGGAATTTGGTTTTGTAGCAATACACTACATGGCTTTGTCCGATAAGTGGCTACATTAACCGACAAATGGCTAGACTATAAAACCCTATCATTATTTTATAAAAACAATTAATTATTAAAAGGAATCCCGAAACTATTTCAACCTATATATCTTGATATATCTATTATGCAATTAATCTTAACTGTATATTAAAACACCTATTAATGTTTTCTCTTCATAGAATGGTAGGTTCAAAATAAAATCAAAACCCTTTATGTATTCAGACTTTAGTCTCAAAGATAAAATCATTAAACAATAAAAATAATTATAATCGCGCAAATAAACTAAGGAAATGTGATGTCGAAGCAAGTCGAATTAGTGCTAGGAGCCAATACGGTTATCGAAAATACAAAGTGTGCGATCGCATTTTCTACTACTAAACCATTAGAGTTTGGACAGCAGCTTGGACTATTGTGGTTGCCATTAGATGCCTATCGTAAAGCCGTTTGTAGTCCTGCTTATTTACATGAGTCTAAAGACTGGGCTCAGCTCGATAGCAAGGATAATCCAAGCGCATGGCAGTTAGATTTACCCCAGTTATTTGATAAAAATAATGTTAGTTTCTTACAACTGATTGCTTATGTTTATCATGAGCCAAGCCTAAACTTACCAGCGGTAGAGTTAAACGACGTAAGCCTCACGCTCAACAACGGAGATATTCGCTATCACTTCACAACAAACGAGCGGCATGTCAAAGCGGCGATTATATTAGAAATATATCAGCGTAATGGACTGTTTAAATGTCGTGCGCTTGGCGAGGCATCAACCCAAGGCTTAGCGAGCCTTGAACATCATGTACAGGTTAGTCTGAATGTTCGTCCGCCTAGCACACATACGCTTATTCAAGAAGCGCAACAGCAGCAGCGTATTCAACTAAATAACGAAGCTCGCCCTCCCCGTCATGTACAAGCAGGCGAGACTTGGACAGGAACAGCATTTGCTATTGATCCCTATCATCTGTTGACCTGCTATCATGTAATTGAGTCAGCAGCGATGGTTGGCATACGTCAGCAAGGTCAGCCTGATCGCGAGGCACAAGTCGTACTCAGCGATATCGGAAGCGACTCAGCTATTATTAGAGTTAGCGATCCTTTGCCTAGCTACCTCCCACTGGCGCAGCAATGTGTTGATATATTGGGTGAGACTATTACCACGCTGGGGTTTCCGTTATCAGGACTGAGTAGCCAACTGCAAGTCACTCAAGGCTGTATATCAGGACTGACAGGTTTAAATAACGATATCCGTCATATGCAATTCACCGCACCCATTCAGCCTGGATCTAGTGGTAGTCCTTTATTATTGCCGACTGGAGAGGTCGTCGGTATGGTCACATCAAGTCTGGTTCATGAACATGCACAAAATATGAACTATGCGGTGAAATTTCAGTTATTATCTGCCCTACTGGCGAGCGCTGGTATCAGTTTGGAGAACACGTCTGATTTGACCAGTGCTACGCCTCTTACCACACCTCAGCTAAGCAAGCAAAGTCGCAGTGCCTTATGGCTGGTTGGCTGTCAGGGTTAAAAATCTACGACGACATACAAATAAAAGCGCCAAGGAATATGAATGTTAAATGAGCAACACAGTACGACCATCACCCTACCCCGTGGTACGCTAGATCTAACTTACCAAACCAACTCAGCCACTAACAAATCAGCCATCAATCAAAATAGCGCTGAACAACACGAGCATTATCAATTAGAAGATTTGCTAGGATTTGCCCAGCGTATCAACCCAAAACGGGCGTTTTTGTTTGTCTCAAAAGTGCTAGGTCGTCATATTCCCGTTGCGCCAAGCACCATGCGAGAGGCATTTACTGATTTGGCTAACTTAGTACCTAGTGAGTTACCTCAACCTATTCTAGTCATTGGTATGGCAGAGACCGCTGTTGGTCTATCTGCTGGTGTACATCAAGCGCTACAAACGCGCTATCCTCAAGCCCTGCTATTGAACTCTACGCGTCATACACAGCACGATAAAAGTAGTGATGCCAATGGTACTGACTCTTTACTGACGACGTTTTGCGAAGATCACAGTCATGCCAGCCAGCATTTGATTTATCAAAGCAAAGATAGCGTTACTCAAGCGCAGCTACTGGCCAGTAAAACACTGATTATGGTCGATGATGAAGCCTCAACGGGTAATACCTGCGTTAATGTCGTCACTGCACTACGTGAAGCAGGACTGACCCAGTTAGAGCAAGTGCATCTAACAACATTAGTCGACTGGTCATTAGACCAAGAAACACCTAATCCACAGTCAGACGCTAAGCCTGCACGTATGGCGGATCGTCTCGCTGGTATTGAGTTTCATCGACATCATTTACTGTCTGGCGCATGGCAATGGACAGATGCCCCTAATCCTGAACCCATTATGATGCCATCGGTTGATACTACTGCCGCTGGTAGTCAGGCGCTCGGTGATACGGGCAACTGGGGGCGTTTTCCAACACTAGACAGCACAGAGGGGTTTGCTAACTATCTTTCAAGTTTTCAGACTGCATTTACCCGCTTTAATAGCCAAGAAAACTTTGATGTTACTCAGCTACCAAGAAAAATCTTAGTCTTGGGCAGCAATGAGTTTGTTTGGTTTCCGTTTCTATTGGCTGAATGGCTTGAAACAGAGTCCGGCAAGCTCAACGAAGATACAGCTGCGACTGTCAATTTTAGCGCATTAACCCGCTCACCGATTGCGCTTGGTGGGGCGATTACCACGATGCTGAGCTTTAGCGATAATTACGGGCTTGGTATGACCAATTTTGCTTATAACGTTGAGCCTAGTGATTGGGATTTGATTGTGTTGTGTATAGAAACATCAGCTGATAGTGTGGATGCTATGTGGCGAGGTTTGGATAACGTGCTGGTGGTGAGCCCTAGTCTTTAAACTGCTCTCTAATTTTCAAACCTATTATTTACGGACGACACCATGACTACCTCCTTTTTTAAAGCCAACCCAGACATTATTAAGCCTTATGCCTTGATGGATTTGGACGACACGCTATTCCAAACCCAGCGTAAAATTGATGCATGGGACTTACCCACTACTGAGCCTGAATCTTTGGTATGTGCAACAGTCAATAAGCAAGACGAGCCTTTGAGCTTTATGAGCCAGCGCCAAGCAACCTTTTTTAATTGGTTGCTTGCTAGTACTGAATTAATTGTAGTGACGGCAAGGGATCGTAGTGAAATAAAACGCGTTAAATTGCCCTTTGATAGCTGGCAAGTATTGACCCATGGAGCAATTATTTTAACGTCTGACGGAGCGCTGCTGAGCAGTTGGCAGCAGCATATGTATAGTAAGCTTGCGACATTGCAAGTTAAGCTTACTAAGTTAAGCCAGTTATTTGCCAGTCATAGTCAAAGCGAGCAAAGTCATTTAGTATTTACACCGCATATCGATAGCTTTAACAATGGCTCTGTTGATAAAGAGCTAACCATTTATCTGGCTATCAAACATGCACAGAAAGATCATCAAGCCCTCGTAGATTTAGCTGAGAAACTGCCCACTTTGATACGTGATTTTGATCAAGATTTCTATGTGCATGTGAATGCCAATAACTTAGCGATATTGCCCCATGCGGTTCACAAGCGTCATGCGGTACAGTTTTTATTAGAGCATCATTTAGACCATCAGCGTCCCAGTTTTGGCTTTGGTGATAGCTTAGCTGATCTGCCTTTCTTACAGTTATTGGACTGGTACGGTATGCCCAATCATGGCCAATTGCATGAGCAATACCCGTCTAAATCGTCAGGCTAAACCATTAGTTTAAACTGCAGTCACGCAAATCCACTGTTATCATTAAGAGTGCTATTATTCATACTATGACTTTACCTAATATACAGACCAAAAGAGCCGATTTAAAAAACTATGGCTCAGGCAGCTATCTTGCAAGCGATGTCACTGTCCTACTCGACATGGTAGATAAGGACGCGGTTACCGATGTGCCCGTCAGTCGAAAAGAAGCGCTTATCCAAAGTGGACAACGCCATTACTCTGACATGTTGACCTTAGAGCAAGCACCTACTGCAATGCATGAGCAGCTATACATACAGGCGTTAGAGCAAGGGTCAACAAGGACCGCGACTGATATCGCTCATTTGTCTCATACGCTACATCATGTTTTTCAGCAGAATGTGAGTGATGAGCATCCACTGGTTTTGGTCAGTTTGGTGCGAGCTGGTCTGCCAATTGGTGTGTTATTGCAGCGTGCGCTGTCGGATACAGACAGTAGCTATCGCTTGCCAAGTGTACATTATGGCATCAGTATCATTCGCGATCGTGGTCTTGATCCAGTGGCTTTGCAAATGCTACTGGATGCTTATCCAAACAGTCCAATCGTATTCGTCGATGGTTGGACAGGTAAAGGGGCCATATATCAAGAGTTGGCTCGTAGTCTAGAGACGTTTAGCGATTCTACTAATGTTAATTTTGCCAACATTTTTCATCAAGGCGCTAACGTCATTCCGCTACTGACCCTTGCTGATCCGGCTGGCGTTGCTTGGCTCGCGGCAAGTGAAGAAGACTGGTTAATCCCATCGGGTTTGTTGAACAGTACCGTATCAGGGCTTATTTCACGTAGCTTGTATACAGAGCCGTCATCAGGCCTGCATCGCAGTGTCTTTTATGATGATTTAATAGCAGCAGATCACAGCTTGGCATTTATTGATCGTATCGATGCAGCGAGACGATCATTGGCTACTACTCCAGTACGTTTACCGATTTACCAGCAGCCACGCTACCAGACTGCGGTGTTGATAGAGACGTTGGCAGCAGACTATAAGATTATCAATCGCAACCGTATTAAACCAACAATTGCCGAGGCAACACGTGCCATATTGCGCCGTGATCCCGAGCGTATATTGCTCGCCACTGCTGAGCACCCTGATACCGTACTGCTACGCCATTTATGTGCACAACGAAACATCAATATTAGTGTATTAGGTGATAAAATACTGCCTTATCAAGCCATCACGCTTATCAAGCAGCGCTCCCAAGACACTTAATACATTTAACGGTATTAAATACTTTCTTTTTCGTTCTCTTATACTCTCTACTTATGATGCCAATTATGTCAGATATGCTAAAAACCGAGTCAGACCTTTACAATGATACCCAATCTTATGCGCATCTGATCACTGAGCGTCATGCGATGGTCAAACCGCACACGCACCATCCATATCAGCTTGGTGCTAGCTTATACATGCCTGCGACTCGCCAAGATATTTGGCAAGTCATTAAGCGAGATAAACTACCGACGATCAATAGTATTATTATCTGTCTAGAGGATGCGGTCAGTCAGCAGGATGTAGAGTTGGCGCTTGAGCGTTTGCGAACCCTGCTGGAGACATGGGCTGAGCATGTGAATAGCATCAATGCGCCATCTAAATCAGCGAAGATTCATGCTCAACACCCGACACGTCCACTGGTCTTTATACGTCCACGTAGCCCAATGATGCTACAGCAACTGGCTGACTATACTCATATCGATCTCATCGATGGTTTCGTCATGCCGAAAGTTGATATGTATAGCCTATCTAACTGGCGCATGGCTTGTCAGAACCTAAAAGTAGATCAACTACTTATGCCGACGCTCGAAACCGCAGCGCTGTTTAATCCGCATCACAATCAGGAGCTTGCCATCGCTTTTAAAGAAGCATTTAGCCAGCCAGTTTTTGCATTGCGTATCGGTGGTAATGACTTATTTGCAGCACTGCGCTTACGTCGCCCAAAAAACAGTATTGTCTATGACTCGCCTATCGGTACGTTGGCTTATCAAATGCTTGGCTGTTTTGTGCCGCATGGTTTTTATCTTACCGCGCCAGTATTTGAGTATTTAGATCAACCGACGCTGTTTATGCAAGAGCTGAACCGAGACGTCAGCCTAGGAATGGTAGGCAAAACTGTCATTCATCCAAGCCAAATTGCATTGGTACAGCAAGCTTACTGTGTGCCACTGAGTACATTGGATGAAGCACAAGCGATCCTTCACACTGAGGCCAAAGCGGTATTTAAGTACAATAATACAATGCTAGAGCCTGCGACGCACCGTGCTTGGGCGACTGAAATTGTCAATCGTGCAGAAGCCTTTGGAACCATTGATGATGGACATAGCCAATACAGCTCACGAATGTAGCTTTCATTGCCGATAATGGCTGTCTGCCATTTAACAACTTGCACCATACAAAAAGCCGCTATCAAATAACAGGTAGCGGCTTTTTTATATAGATATATGCTCAGGATTTCCTATAGATATATGCTTAGGACCTTCTATAGATATGAGGCTTCAAAGCTCTCGAACAATATCTACTAAGCATAACTTTCCAAAAACTGACGAAGTACTTTGTTCACTTGATCAGGCTCTTCTACTGTCGATGTATGACCCGCACCTTTGATAATAGCAAGCTTGGACCCAGCGATAGCAAAATGCATGCGTTCAGATTTGGCATAAGGCGTAGCGGCGTCTTCATCACCAACCACAATCAGTGTTGGCGTTGTAATCTTACCCAACTGCTCATAAGTACCTGTACGCTCAATAACGCCCATTGTTGCTTTGACCACACCGCCCTTGCGATTGCTTTGTAGCATTGTTAGCCACTGCTTACGGTCAGATTTGCGCAGTTTGTCCGCCAAAAACGTACTGCCAAACATGATTGGCATCACTTTATTACTCACACGCTTCATACCTAGCCAGCGAATCGCTTTGACCAGCTTGCGATACTGAGGTATATTTTTTGGATCTTCAGGGTCAGCAGAGGTTTCTAACAGCGTTAATGACAATAGCAATTCAGGGCGTTTGAGCGCGATACGTTGAGCCACGAACCCGCCCATAGATAGCCCAACAAAGTGACACTTATCAATACCAAGCGCTGCAAGTAAGCCAAGCGTATCGTCAGTCAGCGTCTCCATATCATAGCCAGATTTAGTAACCTGCGACTGACCTTGCCCGCGAAAATCAAAAGCAATACAACGATAGTCTGTTTGAAAGTGCTCCACTTGCTTGTCATACATCTGTGAGCTCCACAGTAGACCATGAGCAAATACGATAACAGGCTTTTGTGTGTCATTCGGTGCGCTGTCTTCGTAATAAATATCAGCGTTATTTACAGTGATAGTTGGCATAACCACATCCTTGTTTGATCAATGAAAAGTTCGAGCGTACCCTTGTGTCTTTTACGACTCTTTTACGCTCAACCTTGCATATTAGCATAATCCATTAGCCCCTTAGGTCATAGCCTTTTTACGAGCCAGTCGTTTTGTCCCATTAGCTAGCATCAGCTTTTACGATAGAATAGTAAAGTTTACCAGTATTTAGATGTGTCTTACGCGCCCACAAAACACGCTTTTATAATCGTAGCAAGCTGCTATAGTAATCAGCATTGAACCATTTTCACCTTTATCTAAAAGCGTTGTCATTGATACAACATATTAAAACAGTCATTTAAAATAAGGAAATCTCAAATGTCACAGTCTCTCGTCGATTATCAAGTTGCAGAGCACATTGCTACCATTACCTTTAACGATCCAAAAAGCTTAAACGCTTTTGGCACACCCTTAAAAAACCAAGTCTTGATAGCGCTAGATAAAGCGGCCGCAGATGATCAAGTACGAGTGATTATTTTACAAGGGGCTGGTGGTAACTTCTCAAGCGGCGGCGATATTAAAGAGATGTTGTCTGAAGGATTAGACAAGGATATTGTTTCAAACAAATTAAGAGGCATGGTAGAAGGTGCAGGCGAAGTCAGCTTAAAATTGCGTCATATCCATAAGCCGATTATTGCCAAACTAGAAGGTGCCGTGGCAGGTGCTGGCATGAACTTGGCACTCACTTGCGACTTCCGAATTGCCGCAGACAACGCAAAGTTTGTACAAGCGTTCGTTAATATTGGCCTAGTTCCAGATGCAGGTGGCATTTACTTATTAAACCAATTGGTTGGTGCAGCAAAAGCCACTGAGCTTGTGATGCTAGGTGATAAACTGAAAGCCGAAGACATGGCGCGCTTAAACCTAGTAAACAACGTGGTAAGTATTGACGAGCTAGAAGCCACCGTACAAGCATTGGCGCTACGATTGAGCCAGCTGCCAGGCAAAGCGTTGGCCGCTATGAAAGAGAGCTTCAATGTACACGCCTTCGCTGGTTTGAGCGCGGCGTTAGATACGGAAGTAGAGCAACAGACAGTAATGGCAAAAACCGATGACTTTATCGAAGGGGTTAGCGCCTTTATCGAAAAACGTAAGCCTGTATATCAAGGTAAATAGCAATTTAAATAACGAGACAATAAGCTGTTCGATTTGAACGCTGAACTTGTTTTGACTAGATGGTCTGTAGTGATGCTATCAAAAAAGGGCTGCCAATATGGTAGCCCTTTTTTTGTTAATGCCTTTAATTAAGAAGCGGACGCGGGTTTAGAATGATAAGGTAAAGTAAATATCTTGTCAAAAATCAGAGTAAACGTAAACGTATAAACTAAGAAAAATAGCAGTAGCGCTACTTCCATCATAAAGGCTTGAAGCAAACCTACATGATACCAAAACATATACAGTGGCAAGCAGATCAACACTAGCCCACCTTCAAAACCAAAAGCATGAACACTACGTATCCATAACGTGCGACGTACAATGCACCTGCGACGTTCCCACGCTTCAAAAGCGGTATTATATATAAAGTTCCAAACAACGGCTGCTACCGATATCATTACGGCGATTGGTAAGGATTCTGATGCATCACTGTGACTGAGTTTCATCAATATAAGGGTAGATAAGATAATCGCGATAATTTCGAAAGCGGTCACATAAATTAAGCGACGTTTAAGCGGTGATAAGGTCATTAACCAAGACTCCAAAGCACCTGTATTTAAACAGCAAGGTGCGTATCAAAGTATCGGTCCGTCCCGAGTTAGAAAAGATAAATAAAGTGCAGAGCCACGGTTTCCGCCTGCCCCTATATTATACAGAAACAAAACTCAAAAATCAGTGAGCACATTTGTAAACAGATGTAAGCCGTTTTATTAACGATTATCGCCTGTTTTAACCGGACTATTTTGCCGGTAGACCCCATTTATTGGTTTCAGGCTTGGTATCACTCACTAGAAATACTAGCAATATAATAGAGCCTATCAGTGGCACTATCCCTATCAAAAACCACCATCCTGAGCGGCTAGTATCATGCAAGCGGCGGATAGTCACGGCAAGACCAGGCAGAAATAAACCAAGTACTGCTACTATGTAAAATAAACCTGTCTCTGAGCTGAATATTATTGCGTCTAGCAACATTGCAACGATCATCACCCCCATTTGCACTAGAAAGAAATACCAATACTCCTTACGGCGCGCACGACCAGAAAAATTCGTGTAATTTCTCATGCCCTTTTTAAACCAATCAATGATGCCATAATTTGCTTCAGCATTATGATTGTTAGCCATCGTAGATCTGGGCAGTGGCGGCGGTGTCGCTTTATCGAGCTTGATATTATTTTCCATAGGGCTTTTTATCTCAGTCGTGAAAAGTAGAAATCGTCAGTTGTAGAAATCGTCAGTGAAAATTATCAACAATTGGCTTTGATTATAGATACTCAATAAAAGTTTGTAAATGAATACTAGTTTTCTTAGAGTCATCAATAAAAAACCCCGCATCATGACGATACGGGGTTTCTTTATTTACGTATAAAGTTTTTAGTATAAAGCTTCTAATTTTAAAAGCTTATATACTCAAGATTAGGTCAACTGAGCAACGTTAATCTTGTCTGCTTCTTCAGTATAGTCTTCCATACGGTCGAAGTTCATGTATTGATAGACTTCATCACCCATGCTATTTAGCATGCCAGCATATTGCTGATACTCATCGTTAGTCGGTAGTTTACCAAGTACCGCTGCGACTGCTGCAAGCTCTGCAGAAGCTAGGTATACGTTAGCGCCTTGACCTAGACGGTTCGGGAAGTTACGAGTTGAGGTCGATACCGCCGTAGATTTCGGTGCGATACGTGCTTGGTTACCCATACATAGTGAACAACCTGGCATTTCAGTACGAGCGCCGGCTTGTGCATAGATGTTGTAGTAACCCTCTTCCATCAACTGACGTGCATCCATCTTAGTAGGTGGTGCAATCCATAGACGAGTTTTCAGGCTACCTGCTGGTACGTCTTGTAGCAATTTACCAGCGGCACGGAAGTGACCGATGTTAGTCATACATGAACCAATGAATACTTCATCAATGGTATCACCAGCCACGTCTGCTAGCGTTTTTGCATCATCTGGATCGTTCGGGCAGCAAAGGATAGGCTCTTTAATTTCGCTCATATCGATAGTGATGTCGATAGCATATTCAGCATCATCATCAGCACGCATGAGGCTTGGGTTAGCCAACCACTCTTGCATTTGCTCAACACGGCGGCTGATCGTACGTGCATCGCCATAGCCTTCTGAGATCATCCACTTAAGCAGTGTGATGTTTGAGTTTAGGTACTCAGTCACTGACGCTTCAGATAAAGTGATGGTACAACCAGCAGCACTACGCTCAGCTGAGGCATCAGACAATTCAAACGCTTGCTCAGCAGTCAAATCTTCTAGACCTTCGATTTCAAGAATACGGCCGTTGAACTCGTTGATTTTACCTTTCTTATCAACCGTCAAGTAACCTTCTTTGATCGCTTGATAAGGGATAGCATGTACTAGGTCACGTAGGGTGATACCAGCTTGACGCTCACCAACAAAACGAACACGAACAGATTCAGGCATATCAAGTGGCATTACACCAGTTGCAGCTGCGAAAGCAACTAGACCAGAACCCGCTGGGAACGAGATACCCATTGGGAAACGAGTATGCGAGTCACCACCAGTACCAACGGTATCTGGAAGTAGCATACGGTTCAACCATGAGTGAATGATACCATCACCTGGACGTAAGCTTACGCCGCCACGGTTCATGATAAAGTCAGGTAGTGTGTGCTGAGTCTCAACGTCAACTGGCTTTGGATAAGCAGCAGTATGACAGAATGACTGCATCACTAAGTCTGCTTGGAAACCCAAACATGCCAAGTCTTTTAGCTCATCACGTGTCATCGGACCAGTGGTATCCTGAGAACCGACAGTCGTCATCTTAGGCTCACAGTACATACCTGGACGTACGCCTGACAGGCCACAAGCTTTACCAACCATTTTCTGGGCAAGCGTAAAGCCTTTACCAGTATCAGCTGGCTCTTCTGGCTTAGCAAAGATGTCTGAATGACCAAGACCCATGTATTCACGAGCACGGTTAGTCAAACCACGACCAACGATCAATGGAATACGGCCGCCAGCACGAACTTCATCAAGCAATGTTGGTGAGTTCAGTGAGAACGTTGATAGTACTTCATCAGAGTCATGCTTAGTGATTTTGCCTTCGTACGGATAGATGTCAAACACATCACCCATGTTTAGGTTATCCACTGCCACTTTTTCGATTGGCAATGCGCCAGAGTCTTCCATCGTGTTGAAGAAGATAGGAGCGATATTGTTACCAAGTACTAGACCGCCGCCACGTTTGTTTGGCACGTTAGGGATATCTTCACCCATCAACCACAATACTGAGTTGGTGGCAGACTTACGGCTAGAACCAGTACCAACAACATCACCAACATAGGCTAGCGGATGGCCTTTTTCTTTAAGCGCTTCGATTTGCTTCATTGGGCCAACAACGCCCTCTTCGTCAGCATTGATGCCGTCGCGAGAGTTTTTGTGCATGGCTAGTGAATGCAATGGGATATCAGGACGGCTCCATGCGTCTTGCGCAGGTGATAAGTCATCCGTGTTGGTCTCGCCAGTTACTTTAAACGTCGTGTAAGTGGTTTTCTTTGGTACTTCAGCACGGTTCAAGAACCATTCTGCGTCAGCCCAAGACTGAATTACTTCTTTAGCAATAGTGTTGCCAGCTTCAGCTTTTTCAGTCACGTCATTGAACGCGTCAAATACTAGCAAAGTTTTCTTTAATGCTTCAGCAGCGTCTTGTGCAACTTCGCTATCATCTAGTGCAGCAACTAGTGGCTCAACGTTGTAGCCACCTTGCATAGTGCCTAGAATTTCAACAGCTTTTTGCTTGCTGATAAGTGGTGATGATGTTTCACCCTTTAAGATAGCAGCCAAAAATGCCGCTTTAACGTATGCTGCTTGGTCAACACCAGCAGGGATACGGTTTTCTAATAGGTTCATCAAGAACGCATCTTCGCCTGCAGGCGGGTTCTTTAATAATTCAACCAACTCTACTACTTGTTTTTCATTTAGTGGTAGGGGTACAGTTCCTAGCTCAGCACGTTCTTCGACATGTTTACGATAAGCTTCTAACACAATAGTCGTCCTCGTCAGTTGGGGTGTAGCACATTACGTGGGTAGTCAGCATGACTGCCTGCGTCTATATACTATATGAAATAATTATCCGTGCAATCATAGCTTAAAACGCTTTAAATGTTAATGGCTCAGCTCTGAAAAGGCGCATAGTAAGGCCATATTGAACATTTATTATAAAAATAGTGCCATCAATAATATGATTGTAGCGCTCATTATAACTGGCATTTGCCTGATTACGCTTATCAATAAGCGCTTGCTTTATGACTGAGCAGACACCATATGACTGATATACGATTTTGTAAGAAACAACTTCGATAAAATCTCGCTTAAAGAAATGTAGCAATATCGATGTATTAACAGTCGATTTGGTAAAAACATTTTGGTAAAAATATTAAGGACGACGATATGACTGATAGCAATACGGACAACAATCCTAACTATGATAATGGTCTCAAGGTACGCACTGAGGTGATGGGTGAGCAGCATGTCAAACGCTCGCTTGATGCGGCCACAGGATTTACCCAGCCACTGCAAGACTGGATTATTGAACACGCTTGGGGCAGCACTTGGCAAGATGACTCAGTATTACCACGCAAGTATCGCTCATTAATCACTATTGCCTTTTTAATTGCTCAAAAAAGCCCAAATGAGTTGAAAGGTCATATACGCGGTGCCATTAACAACGGGGCCAGTGTCGCCGAGATTAGAGAAGTGCTCATGCACAGCTTGCCGTACTGCGGTGCACCTGCTACTCAAGAAGCGTTTCGCGCTGCCATAGATATACTGAATGAGTTGGAAATCGATATAGATATTTAAAACTATGGTCGTCAAAGCAATCGTAGTACCCTTAACAAAATCGCAATCTTAACAATATTGTTTAAAAATTGACGACCAAATTTCTGCTATAATATCTGCACTCATAAAACATTCTGATAATTCCATAAACCCTTATAATATAAAGGGTTAAGAGATAACTCCATTATGACAACTGCCGTACAAACACATGTACCTGCTGCTAAGGCCAAACCAAAAAAAGCCATCCAAGGCGAAAAGCTACGTGGCTACGACAAAGTTGCCCGTATCCCAATTAAGGTGATCCCGACTGTCGAGGCAAAGAAAAAGCCTGATTGGATTCGGGTAAAAATGTCCTCGCCTGCTGAAGTCGCTCGTATCAAAGCAACCTTGCGTGAGCAAAAGCTTTATACCGTCTGTGAAGAAGCAGCCTGCCCTAACCTGCCACAGTGCTTCGCTGATGGTACAGCCACCTTTATGATCATGGGTGATATCTGTACGCGTCGCTGCCCGTTCTGTGATGTAGGTCATGGTCGTCCTAATGAGCTAGACAAGGATGAGCCGCGTCATACCGCTGAGACGATTCAAGGTCTACAACTTAAGTATGCCGTAATCACCTCTGTCGATCGCGATGATCTAAAAGACGGCGGTGCGGGACATTTTGTGGAAGTGCTAAACGAGTCAAGAGCACTTAGCCCAAACTGCTTGATTGAAATCCTAGTACCAGATTTCCGTGGTCGTATGGATATTGCATTGGATTTATTGACAGAGACTGCACCAGATGTGTTTAACCACAACATCGAAACCGTGCCACGTCTATACAAAGCCTTCCGTCCAGGTTCTGACTATCAGCATTCGCTAGATTTGCTTAAGATTTATAAAGAGCGTCGTCCTGATATCGCCACCAAGTGCGGCTTTATGGTTGGTCTTGGCGAGACAGAAGAAGAGATCTATGCGCTACTCGATGATCTAAAGGCTCATGATGTAGATATGATCACTATCGGTCAGTATCTACAGCCTAGTAAAAACCATGCGCCTGTCGATCGTTATGTCCATCCAGACGAGTTCCAACGCTATATGGACTACGGTAAAAAGATTGGCTTCTTTAGCATTTGGGCAGGTCCAATGGTACGCTCAAGCTACTTTGCCGATCGTCAATACTATGGCGAAGATTGCCCAGCACCTATCCGTAGCAAAAAAGTATTAGAAGCTGAAGGCAAACTTGGCTGCTAATTTAGCAATAAAGTGATGCGAAAATAATTGTGAACAGCAGTCGCTAAAACATTTCTTAAGAATATTAAAAAGGGTGAATAACAAATTTGTTATTCACCCTTTTTTTAGCTTTATTAGACTTACGAATGATTAAACCTAACGCTTTACACGGTTAAAGTTGGCGTTGGCTTTCCAGCTGTTTTTATATTGAATGCAGCAATACCAAGGACAATAATACCACCTGCGATACCAGTCGTAATCTCAGGATAAATCAGCAATAAAGCACCAATAGCTAAGATGACACGAGTTACCGTATTCATACTGCCTCTGAAGTACCCTTCAAGTGCTGAGCTTAGCGCAATAACACCCGTCACCGAAGTCACTACTACTGTAATGATATCTACAATAGGTGGCAGCGGGAAATCTTTTGCCGTGACTGCTAGGCCGGTTGGATCTATCATCAACATCGTTGGATTATAAATAAACATAAACGGCACGATGAATCCCGCGAGAGCAAGTTTGAGGGACAAGAACCCTGTCTTCATCGGATCTCCACCGGATATACCTGCACCCGCAAAGGCTGCGAGACACACAGGCGGTGTAATATTGGCAAAGATACCAAAATAGAAAACAAACATGTGCGCTGACAAGATTGGAATATCAAAACCGGCCAATGCTGGTGCAGCCATGGTCGCCGTAATGATATAGGCAGGAATAGATGGTAATCCCATGCCCAAAACCATTGATGCCAACATCGTTAAGATAAGCGTAAAGAATAATGATCCTGCGCCTAGTGTGACGATAGAGGATGTCATCACTGTACCAAAACTGGTCAGACTCACCACCCCAATGATAATACCAACAACAGCACAGGCCGCCATGACTGCAAGTGACTGACGCGCACCATCTTCTAATGCACCCAAAATATCAGAAAAGCTCATGCGCGTTTCGGCGCGTAGCATACTGATCACAACGGTAAAACCAATGGTATAAGCTGCTGCATATCCCACAGGTACGTTTCTGATTAATAAGAAAATCAAGAAGACAATCGGCAATAACATGTGACCGCGGGCTTTTAATACTTCTTTTACCGCTGGTAAATTTTCTTTAGCAATACCTTTTAGATCTCGACGTCCAGCACGGAAATGCACCTGCGCAATGACGCCTAAATAGTACAAGATCGCTGGTAATAATGCTGCTAAGGCAATCGTGCTATACGGCAAGCCTGTTGTCTCAGCCATAATAAAGGCACTGGCACCCATAATCGGTGGCAAAATCTGTCCACCAACCGAAGCACTGGCCTCAACTGCACCTGCGAAATCTTTGTGATAACCGACCTTTTTCATTAACGGAATGGTAAAGGCACCCGTACTAACCACATTTGATAAAGCTGAGCCGTTGATACTGCCCATAAAGCCACTAGAGATGACTGCTACTTTTGCAGGTCCGCCCTTCTTATGACCAGCGATAGCCAATGCCAAATCATTAAATAACTGCCCCATTCCCGAACGTGCTAAAAACGCACCGAATAGAATGAACAAGAAAATGAACGTTACCGATGCACCAATCGCAACAGAATATAAACCTTCTGTTTTCAAGAATAATTGACCAAAGATATCACCCATATCATAGGGGCGAGTCAAAAGCCTATCAGGCATAAAGCCTAGATGACTGACAAATGGATAGGCCAAAAATATGCCTGCCAAGATTGGCAAAATCCACCCAGTGATACGGCGGCTGCCTTCTAACACGCAAACTACCGTAATTAAGGAAAATATCACATCGACCTGATTGGCCATACCGCCACGCGAGGTCACGATATCTTGATATTCATAGATGAGATAGCCCATACCAGATAGAGACAAGGCAAACCAAATCCAGTCATACCATGCCACTCGCTTACGACTGCTTTTTTTACTAGCTGGAAAAATGAGGAATATCAATGCAAAACCAACACCCACGTGTACAGAGCGCTGTAACAGTGCTGGCATTGGATTAAAAGTGATATATAAATGAAACAGTGAATAGAGTATACAAATGCCAGCGATAAAATACTTCACTGGTCCTTGAGTGATATGACGCGTGATTGACTCTCGGTCATATTTTTCCAATACTGCTCGGTTGACCGCATCCGCCTCAGCATCGTTATCAACTTGAGCATCTGGCATGGTAGTCACACTACCTTGATCCGTCACTTGGGAGTTCATGACAAAAGTCCTTTTTAAATCTATCAATTAAATCATACGTCTTAGGCATGATCACCACTTCAGAATAGTCTGGCACCCACTGGTGAATCAAGAAACGATGACCACCATAATCCATTTCCCCTTTGGTCAGTCTAGATACGACCCAATTAAGGCGAGGCAGTTTTTCGTTGATTTGATAACCCAGATAGCCAGGCTTTTGTATAGGAGCGAGCATTTCGGTGGAGGGCGTCCCTGCACCGAACGCTTCAAAATAGGTCGTGGTCAGTAACAGCTCCGCACCTTCTGTACTGCTGCCGTCTATGCGTTGATACTGTTCTTCCCACCACTGTTTTTCTACAGAATGTATCCAACGTAGCTGAAAATCAGGCTCAGTGAAATAACAAACCTTATCATCAGCACCGTCTACGCCTGCGACTCGCACTTCAACGACAGACTGAAGCGTAGAGCCTAACCATAGCGTAAAAAAAACCAGCGCTGCAATAAATGCCGCGCCAGTTGATAACCATAATGAATTACTTGGCTGCTTGTTCGTCATAGTACTTTTTAGCTCCAGGATGGATTGGGGCTACCATGCCATCACGAGCGGTTTCTAGACTGATATCATTGGCCGCTTGGTGAGCTGTTTTTAGACCATCTAAATTATCGAACAATGCTTTGGTTAATTTATAACCATCCGCTTCAGATAGATCAGAGCTAACCAATAGTGCATTCATGATTGCTGCAGTTGGTACGGCTGTTTCGTTGCCATAAGTGCCAGCAGGAATCTCAAAGGTTTTGAAGTAAGGCTTGGTCGCGATGATTTCTTTTAGCTTGTCTTGGTTGATAGTGACAATCTGTAAATCTAAGCCTTGCTCTAACTCCATCAAAGATGAGTTTGGTAGGCCACTACTAAAGAATGCCGCTTCGATCTTACCTGCTTTCATACCATCAGCAGCTTCAGCAAAGCCTAGATAATCAACGGTGACGTCATCATATGTGATACCAAAACCTTCAAGTAAAGTACGAGCATTGACTTCTGTACCAGAACCTTGATCGCCTACAGCAATACGCTTGCCTCGTAAATCTTCAATGTTTTTGATACCAGATTTTTTTGAGGTTACGATTTGCACGACATTAGGGTATAAAACAGCAATCTGTTGAATGTTAGTGATTGGCTGCTCAAAGTTGTTTTTACCTTCGACAGCATCCGTCACTACGTCACTTAGTGCCAAGACCATGTCGACCTTGCCTTGGGTCAATAGATTGACGTTTTCAACTGATGCGCCAGTGGTTTGAGTTTTTGAGTTTACGCCAAAGGTTTTGACATAGACTTCAGACAATGAAGTACCAATGATGTTGTAAGGGCCAGACGCACCGCCAGTAGCGATGGTCAAAAACTTAGTATCAAGCTTATCTGCTGCAGTATCTGTTGCCGCGCTATCTGCAGATGCAGTATCACTGCCCTCTGAGCTTGGAGATGAGCATGCAGTCAAACCTAACGCAGCACTCAACATAGCTGACAAAAGTAATGGGGATTTTAAAGAATTAAGCATTGAATTCATCCTTGAAGTAATCGGTTTTATACGTTTAACAATATCCGTATTGATACATAAATACGTTACAGACGAGTAATAATATAGCAATTCTACCGATAAATAAACCTTAGCTTACTTTCTCTTTTTCTTTCAATACCTTATATTTACAGCTATTAGAGAAAATATAGGCCATTCATTAATTGAGCTAATATATACGTATGTTTTGCTATGCGAAACAAAGTTCCATTTAATAAACATTAAAACAAAAATTGTCGCTATTGTAAACCTTTATCGATATCTAGCAAATATCGCCATATCGCATTATTTCTTAGGAATTTTTAGATATAGCAAATTAATGAGAATTCTCGATTTATAACTATCTCAATTTATAACTATAAGGACAAAAGTTCTGCTATATTTTATCTGAGCTATTTTTTGGTTCAGGATATTACATGGCACTAGTCTGTGTCTCTCTTTTATTAACCCATTCGGATAGTCCTTATGACAATACCTCACACGGAAGTACTAGCAACATTATCTGCTGATATTGCTATCATCGGTGGCAGCGGTCTCTACCAAATGTCATCACTGACCAACAAACGCAGTGTGACGATACAGACGCCTTATGGCAGTCCATCTGATGATATTGTCCTTGGCGAGTTAGCAGGTGTGACCGTTGCTTTTTTGACGAGGCATGGTCAGGGACATAGACTGACGCCGTCCGAAGTACCTTATCGAGCCAATATCTATGCGCTAAAGACGCTTGGGGTGCGCTATATCGTCTCCGTATCAGCAGTTGGTTCATTGCAAGCGCATCTTAAGCCATTAGATATGGTCGTGCCTGATCAAATGATTGATATGACCAAGCAGCGAGTGAGTACGTTCTTCGGTGAAGGTGCCGTCGCCCATGTGTCGATGGCAGACCCACTATGCCCTGCCCTAGCAGAACTCTTGACGCGCGCTTATGACAAAGCGGATATTACAGAAGGCACTAGTCACCCACAGGCGACTTATGTCTGTATCGAAGGGCCTCAATTCTCAACTCGGGCAGAGTCAGAATGGTATCGTCAGATGCAGGCAGATATTATTGGCATGACCAATATGCCAGAAGCCAAATTGGCACGTGAAGCCAGTATTGCTTATGCCACGTTAGCTCTGGTGACAGACTTCGACTGTTGGCATCCAACGGAAGAAGCCGTCAGTGCCGACTATGCGATAAAGAACCTAATGAAAAATGCGGACAATGCTCAAAAAGTGATTAAAGAAGCCGTTGCTTTAATTGCCGCTGAACTGCCTGATTCAATCGCTCACAATGCCCTCGCACAAGCGCTAGTCACACCTATAGATGCGATGGACGAGCATACCAAGATTAGACTGGCCGCCTTGCTAACATGATTGTAATGCGTCCTTTCCATTTTGAACTAAATACTTTCAATCGGTTTAGTCTTAATCTGACTTCAATCAAGTCAAAAAAGGCCATTAACTAAAATAATGGCCTTTTCTATAATTTAGCATGTATATTCGAAATTTATACTAAATACATCACTTTGATATCAGCAACAACCGCCCAAGCCAGTTGCCAGCACCATAGGTTGAGTAAATGGCATTAACTCACCGCAGCCCGCAAAAATACCGTAGTGACGACTGTAATCACCGATAAACTCAAAATGCGGCGCAAAGCGTGATTCTTGCAGCATGCGAAACGTATTGCCACATACTGGGAATACCCGACCAGCTTCGATAGCATGATGTTTATCTAAATCAAACCGATGTGGGGACTGCTCGATAGTTCCTTTATATATCACCGCTTGTCCGTGATCTTCGCAAGCATCCTCAAGCGAGTCGATTTTAAATAAGCGATAAGTCGCAGAGAAAAACTGAATATCACCAATTTTAGCCGCCAAAGCAGGATCTGTAATCTCAAGTGGGCGATCTTAAACCAAACATACGTCCAAGAATCCCGCATCTCGTGACAAACGGTTAAAATCCTTCCAATATAACGCACCGCTCAAACACTCTCCATATAAGACTGGGTCGTCAATCAAGTGTTGCGGTATACGGCGATCGGCATAGACGTCAGAAAAATAAAACTCTCCACCAGGTTTCAGCAAACGCTGCACACTGGCCATGACCGCGGCTTTATCTGGTGATAAATTGATAACGCAGTTTGAGACGATAATATCAAATCTATCAGCCTCAAGGTCTAGTTCATCTAGCTTTTCAATATAGCCATGTAAAAACGTCACATTATCATAGCCAAACTTATCGACATGATAGGCTTGATGCTGTTTGGCAACGGCTAACTGCTCATCGGTCATATCAACACCGACTACGTGCCCACTCTCGCCAACCAATTGTGCTAGTGCATAGACATCTCGGCCTGAGCCACTGCCCAAATCTAAAATTCGGCAGCCTTCGAGCAGCGCTGGACATACCAAACCGCAACCGTAATACCGACTCAATACTTCATCGTGAATATTCGCGAGTAATGGCTTGAGCCACTCAGGCATATTGCTGATATCACAACAAGCCGAGGTCTTTAGATCATTGGTACTCTGTAACTCTTTGCCATAGTAATTTTGCACGACGTCATGCATAACAATATCCTTATTGAATATGCCATCCAGTTAAAAATCTTAGTAAATCATCTTAGAACATACAACTATGTTGGTGAATTTATTGACCTAGTTATCAATTATCCGTTATCAGTCGTTATCGACTTTGATATTGATTTGAGAATATAGCCAGCCTGACGGCAAATGCTTTAGATCTTTAGGCTCATCGATATCGTGCAAAGGATCAAATAGCGCCAGTGTCCAACCTAGTGCCGCCATGCGCTGCTTGGTGACAGCGGCTACGCTAGCCGTACTCCAAACAATGTCCGAAAACAGGCTGTCATCAACCTCTCTAAACCCTAACAGCACATAACCACCATCAGTCGCTGGAATCATGACCGCATCGTGTTGATTTAGCTGCTGTACCGCTGTCTGAATACATGCTGTCGTAAGACTAGGACAGTCCGTGCCAATTAACACAACCTTGTCAAAATGTTGCAATGCGCGCTGACTGGCTATCAGCATACGTAAACCCAAATCACCATTGGCCTGCGTAGACCAACGCAACGAGTCAGGCAAATCAAGCGCCTGCCAGCATGGATCTGTTGGTGCTGGACTCACACATAGCTCGACAGCAAAGCCCGTATCAACGGCATGCTCAATACTATGCAATAATAGTTGCCTTGCCATACGTGCAGCGCCATCTACCCCTAGCGCTGGCTGCAAACGGGTTTTTGCCTTGTTGCGTGCTGGATATTTTGCAAACAGAATGATGCAGGTATCTTGCTGTCTTGCAGATGAATCAGCTGTCACTATAACGGTCTCTCAATTAGTCAAATGTACAAGGACGAGCTCTTTCTTCTTTTGTCTATCATATTTATAAATCAAACAATCTCACTACTTATAATAACGTTGCTTTAAAACATTAGGCGATACGCCGCGCCAATAATCAAAGCGTAAATGCCACATCAAGAAAATCGTCCGCCATGTACCATGCTGCTGCCAACGCCGCGCAGATGTTATGACTTTGCTTTTTAGACAAGCTGGTCGAGCAATTTTCTTTAGCCGTTTACACAGTTCGATATCTTCCATCAGTGGCTGATCAGGATAGCCACCAATCTGCTCGAACACGGATTTTTTGATAAATATTGCTTGATCACCAGTGGCGATACTCATCAGACGTGAGCGCTGATTTATCATTAATCCAACGATTTTTAACAATGGCTCACGACTGTCTAAGCCCACATCGAAACGTCCCCAGTCATACTGAGCTACTGCTTGTCGAATGTTATCTATCGCGTCAGCTGGCAGCTCGGTATCGGCATGTAAAAATAGCAACACGTCACCTGTTGCCAACATAGCGCCCGCATTCATCTGCTGTGCACGCCCTACCGTAGATTCGATAATACGCCAGTTGATAGCTGATTGAGCAGTCTCTGTACTTTTGAGCACATTGTTAGTAATAGCAACCGAACCATCCACTGAACCACCATCGACCAATATCACTTGCTGCGGTGCTGGATCGAGACGGACAATATGAGCGATAAGCTCAGGCAAGTTGCCCGCTTCGTTTAATAAAGGAATAATAATTGATAGGTTCAATGGGTATACCGTCACATTAATCAGCGAGTAAGATTAAAAGCTGGCTTATTTTTTATTCAAATTCCAGTTGTAATCGGTATAGCTTATTTTTACCTTGCCTTGTTTGAGATCTGCTGTCTGAGCTTTGCTCAATCCTAATGACGAGCTATAACGACCTAAAAACCCTGCCAAATCTTTTGTGCCGCGCCAGTTGGTTGCAAAGTCTTCTTTATACCATTTAAAAATTGGTGACACTTTGAGCGTATCGCCTTTGAGACTGTTGCGGCTACTGTCTGCTAAAAACTTGGACGTTGCTTGCTCTAATTGATTGTCTAATCGCTTGCCGGTAAAGGCATCATCTTGCAATGCAGGGCAACCGATACTGGCACAATTGACTGCAAAGTGAATGCGCGGATCGTTGTAGCGTTTAGAACCACGAATCAGGTTATGCTCGATATCATCAAGTGAGCGCGTCTTACCAAGTAGCGAAACAAACTCTTGCTTCCATGGTGACCCAAACAGTCCGCCAATATCTTTGATAGATTTGACGTTTGGATATTTCGTCAATACCAAATCTACCGTACCAGCGTTATAAACGTTGATTAAAAATGCCAACTGCTCATTTTTACTCCAACGATTAAACTCTGATTGAGATACCTTGCTCGTCGCTTCTAGATAGCTTGTCAGCTTACTTTGATCTGCTTTCATACCAGCATAATTGACTACTGAAGCTTTGCCACCGTTGGTCATGGTCACATGCTTATTTAATAAGCTATCCCAGCTCTGATGGTTGAAGTCAGCATGAGCAGCCACGCTTGCTAATAAAATAGTCGTAGCAATCACTGGTTGGGCGAAAAACGTCTTCGCAGAAAAGTTAAATACTGACATAAGGCTTACTCCGTTTACACTGATTTTTTTATCTAAATTTTTATGTGTGCTAAAAGCACTTAGGCTTTAAGCACCTATGTTTAAAGTGCTTATATTAAAAGTACTTACATTAGAACGGCTAAGGCGTGGCTACTAGCGCTGGCTCTACTGCTTCCTCTTCTAACGCGCCGCCACAACTACTGCCCTGTCCTGCTGTACAGCCATAGCAGTGGTCAGCAATGGCAATGTCATCACCAGACGGGTTTTGCGTTAACAAATCACTTAGGTGTCGCCGTGACTTGTTTGGGACAGGAATCTCTAACTGCTGATTGAAATCACAATCAAATAACTCACCCAACCAATTGACACTAATGGTCGAACGGCACATAACCTCGGCTAAATTGGCAGCCATATAATTAGCTTTGAGTAAATCCATATATGGGTGGAACTGGTCTTTCGCCAATAGCACCGCCCCAAAACGCTGTATCGGCATATTTGTTAGGGCAAACAGATGATTAAATTCGATATCAAAGTGCGCTTTTAACTCACGCTTATAATCTGCTTCAAGCTGTTGTTGATTGGGCGGTAGCGTCGCGCCTTGCGGATTGAAAACCAAGTTTAATGTCAAATCTGAATCAGGCTTGCCGTACCCCAAGCTGTTGAGCTTCTGCAATCCTAATATACTGTCGTCAAACGCGCCTTTACCGCGCTGCTTATCTACATTTTCTAGGGAATAGCAAGGCAAAGAAGCCACCACTTCCACTTGATTGTCTGCTAAAAACTGCGCCATATCCTCATAACCCTCTTCCATCAGAATAGTCAGGTTACAGCGGTCTATCACTTTGACACCTAATGCCCGAGCTGCCGTGACTAAATACTTAAAATCCTCATGCATTTCAGGCGCACCGCCCGTCAAATCAAGCGTATCGATGTTTTGTGCTTGTAATACCTCTGGTATCAGCTCAACCAACTCACGTGACATCATTTCAGTACGATAAGGGCTTGCGGCCACATGACAGTGCACGCAGGACATATTGCATAAGTAGCCCATATTGACTTGTAATATCGTCAATTGACGTCGTTTTATCGCTGGAAAATCAGTATGCTCAAGTAGCTCGATAGTTGATTTCATGGTGGTCTAAAATCCTGTTAGCAGTACAACTAAAAAAGGATAGCAACGTGACATTAAAGATTAGAAAACACAGATAGCGCATTGCTTTTACTGTTTATTTTCAAGTTTGACAATGTAAAACCTGATTGCTCACTTTACGGTTTATCTAATCAATCATACCTGATTATCAATAAGCATTGACAACTAATCATATGGATTTTATGGTTTATTCCAAATGAGCATTAACCTTCGTTAGTTCTTATCAGCTTCGATGAATTGCTTATCGATATACTTCTTGAGACGCCATACCCAGCGACCCTGTAGGTTTACATTACCCCAACTACCAATGGCGTATTTATCACCGCAAGACAGCAGATATAGCGTGCGCGACTTTGGCTGATAGCTCTTCATTACGTTGTTACCCAGATAAGCCAACAAATTATCGGCTTCGACAGCACCGCCATGCACTGAGTGAACCCCCGAATGCGCCACGTATTTATCGATTCGTGTCGCCACATCACCAACCGCAAACACATTAGGATGAGAGACACTTTGCTGCTTATCGTTTACCGCGACAAACCCATTACCTTCTATCTCCAAATCCGTAGAAGCCGTCCATGCCGAGCCTATGACGCCAGTCGCAGCGATGACAGCATTCATTGGCAATAATTTATGCGTAGTCGATAATTTACCGTCACGATAATCGCTCGCTCGTTCTCGAATTATCGTAATGCCATGGCGATGTAACTGCTTAATAACCCGCTGTCGAAAGCCTGAATTAAACCCTGACAAGAGATTCTCACCGCATACTAACGTCACTTGATGATTACGGTTGATGTTCCGTAGCGCGACTTGGGCTGCCATGACCAACTCTATGGCCGCAGCTCCTGCCCCAATAATAGCCAATTGATACCTTTCAGACTGTTGAGCATCTTTTAGAATCTGCTGCCATTGAGTGATAAATGTTGATAACGGTCGTATAGCAATCACGTCAGTATTAGCATAGGTATTAACAGCGCCAACATCACTATCATCACTATCGCTTTTATGCTCGTTGTAGCCATTGTGGTCACGTAGCCAACGCATGTCTGTATCTGCGCCCGTATTTAGAGACAAGACATCGTAATCAAAATGCGTTTGTTCATCGCCAGTCGTAACCACCTTGTTTGACGCTGCGTTTACTTGTACAAGCGACTGCTGAATAAAGCGCACACCTGCTCGCACACAGAGCGATTTGATATCGATACTGATATCATGCAGCTGATAATGCCCTGCCATCCAACCCGGTAACATGCCAGAATAGATGGTTTGCGGCTGCTCACTAATTAAGTGAATGTCTGCCTCTATCGTATCGGCATCCTTTAAACGCGCTGCGCTAAGTCGGCGTAATATACCAATGTGAGCGTGACCTGCGCCTGCCAATAGTAGTGTCTTTTTCGGTGAAAATTTCGTCATAGATGATTTTATCAAGGTGGTTAGTTGCTGTTAGTGTTTGATCGAATGTTGATTGATATAAATGACTTTAAAAACTCATTTAAAAGTATCATATAAATAAGACCAGTCTGTTGCGGGCAAACAGTAAGAGCGTAAATGGCTTATATGTGGCTTATACGGATTCAGCGATAGTCACTGCGTTAACCATTATTAGTAGAATGATATTTTGTATAACTGAATTAAAATCATAAAATAAGATGAAATTATTTATCATCGCCCAGTACAATAGGACATTATAAGAGCCGCATGATAAATTGCGCTGCTTGACCCATTATTTGAGAAACATCGTCAAAACCGTTAATGAAAATTATAAGTAATCAAGGAACATTACATGAGTACCAATATCGATACCAGTAACGATCACATTTTGTCTTCTGACAATATTCACTACTTGCACCATGATTTTTTTGAACCAAGTAGCAAAGACGTCGAGATTAGCGCGACTTTACTGATTGTGCATGGCATGGCAGAGCACAGCGGGCGCTATAGCGATTTTGCACAGTTTTTGGCAGATAATGGTATCGCTGTGGCGACTTATGACCATTTGGGTCATGGACAGACTATCAAGACTGAGGCCGATCTTGGGTTTTTTGGTGAAGAGCATCCGGTACAGTCGTTACTAAAAGACGTGATTGTGATGGCCGATAGCCTAAAAGATCGTCATCCAGACGTCCCGCATTTTGTGATGGGTCACTCGATGGGGTCATTTATCGTGCGCAACGTACTCAAGCATCATGCGCATAATTTCACAGGCGCCATTCTAATGGGTTCCGCAGACGCCAACCCACTAGCTAAGGTGTTATTACCTATTAACAAGCTACTCGCCAGAGTCGCCCCAAGACAACCGAATACAGTTTTTGCCAAAGTGATGAACAAAGTCCTTAACAGCCAACTACCTGATCGTAATTCGTCCTCACAGTTTGCGTGGCTCAGTGAAAATACTGCAAACATTGAAGCCTATGAAGCCGATCCTAAGACTGGTTTTGACTTTACCAATAATGGCTTTATGACATTGTTTACGCTCATGGATACTGGGCTGAATAAAAACTGGGCTACCACTATTGCCAAAAATTTCCCAATGCTATTTATCAGCGGTGAAGATGATCCGATTGGCGAAATGGGTCGCGGTATACGTAGGGTTGTCACGCGTTTGGACAAGCGTCATTTCAGTCATGTCGATATTCAGCTGTATCCTAATATGCGCCATGAAGTGCTGCATGAAAAGGATAAACAGACCGTTTATCAAGATATTTTAGAGTGGATAGAGACCAACACGACAGACGATTAAATCATGATAAATGAGTTGTTTTGAGAGGATACCTGAAAACAACTCATTCAATATTGTCACAATAAGACCCTCAACGCGTTTGCTAAAAGCGGTCAAATTAGCGACAATACGGCAAGCAAGTTTTTGGACCAAGCCATACCTTGAATTTTCTTTAGGCTGGGTCATATAAGTCTTTAACCATAACATTAAGATCACCCTCCCTTTCATTCATTTTAGGAACCTTTATGTCATTACAACAAACCATCGAACAAGCATTTGAAAATCGCAACGAATACAGCCCAGCCAATATGCCACAAGACGTGCGTGATGCTATCAATCAAGTACTTGAGCAACTAGATAACGGTAGCCTGCGCGTAGCAGAAAAGAAAGATGGCGAATGGGTTGTCAATCAGTGGGCCAAAAAAGCCGTATTATTGTCTTTCCGTCTAAACGACAACTATGTCCAAGCTGCTGGCGAACACGTACAGTTCTATGACAAAGTACCGACTAAATTTGCTAACTGGACCGAAGCACAGTTTAAAGAAGCAGGCGTACGCGTTGTACCACCAGCTGTTGCTCGTAGAGGTTCATTCATCGCAGCAGGCGCAGTATTGATGCCGTCATACGTCAACATCGGTGCCTATGTCGATCAAGGTGCGATGGTTGATACATGGGCGACTGTTGGTTCATGTGCTCAAATCGGTAAAAATGTGCATTTATCAGGTGGCGTTGGTATCGGTGGCGTATTAGAGCCATTGCAAGCAAACCCTACCATCATTGAAGACAACTGCTTCATCGGTGCACGCTCTGAAATCGTTGAAGGCGTTATCGTTGAAGAAGGCGCTGTCATCTCTATGGGTGTTTACATCGGTCAATCGACGCGCATCTATGATCGCGAGACTGGCGAGATTCATCGTGGCCGTGTACCAGCAGGTTCTGTTGTCGTACCAGGTAGCTTACCGTCAGAAGATGGCACGCACAGCTTGTATGCTGCTATCATCGTGAAAAAAGTTGACGCGCAAACTCGTGCAAAAACATCAGTAAATGAGCTATTACGCTTAGCCTAAATATTTGGCAAGTACCGTTGTTTATTGAATAATATTGTTTTATATGAAGATGCTGGAGGATGACTCCAGCATCTTTTTTGCAGCTTAATATAGCGTGTTACGTTATAATCCTCTTTTAGTTTGTCTGTATACAAACACAAAATCATTCGTACCATCCCCTGCCTTTTTATTACGCTTGATAAGCGCTTCATCGCCTTATCGACCTTTAACTGTATTTGAAATATTATGAGTGAACCATCATTACGCACCGCCGCTATCCCTGTCACTGACCCCGAAGCAGGGTTACGTCTGACTGAGATTTTTTATTCCCTACAAGGTGAGGCGATCACTTCAGGCTTGCCGACGATATTTGTGCGTCTAACGGGCTGTCCATTGCGCTGCGTCTATTGTGATACTGAATATGCTTTTACTGGCGGCGAACGTCAATCATTAGAAACCATCATAGAAACCATCAAAGGTTATCCGTGCAAGCGTATCTGTCTGACTGGCGGTGAGCCGTTAGCACAGCCAAATGCCATTGAATTGATGAAACGTTTGCTAAGCGACGGGTATGAGATATCCCTTGAGACCGCAGGCGCACTCACGGTAGAAAACGTGCCAGCAGCAGTCAGTAAGGTGATGGATCTCAAAACGCCAAGCTCAGGCGAAGTCGATAAAAATCTATGGTCAAACCTCGACTATCTCACTCAGCACGATCAAATCAAGTTTGTCATTATGAATCGTACAGATTACGACTGGGCAAAAGCTAAATTGACCGAGTATAAGCTAAACGAATTGGTCGGTACGGTATGGTTCTCTCCGATGTTTAATGTCGCAGATGATGTCGATGAACAGCTCAGCCCTGAAGTACCTGTATTGGCGCGCGAGCTAGCAGAATGGATGTTGGCTGATGCCTTGCCAGTTCGTTTTCAGCTACAATTGCATAAGATCATTTGGGCAGATGCCAAAGGCAAGTAACTATCAGCAAGTAATTATCAGCAAGTAACAAACAAAAAGTGTGAACACGTAGAGTGCCATGGATAAGGTAGCGGTATGATCAAACTCATTTTATTGGGCTTGCTAGCAGGTGCGTTTTTTAGCTCGACATTTATCTTAAATGAGCTTATGAGTAGCGCAGGCGGACATTGGTTTTGGTCAGCGAGTCTACGCTATGTCTTCATGCTGTTGATTATTACCGCCGTTATTACGATGCAACATGGCTTTGGTCGTATTAAAGCGCTAATGGGGATTTTTCTTCAGCATTGGGGCTTTTGGTGCATTACTGGCAGTATTGGGTTTGGACTGTTTTATACTGGTATTTGCTATGCCGCAGATCATGTTGCGGGATGGGTAGTAGCAGCTACCTTTATGTTTACCGTCGTCACCAGTTTGCTTGTGCTATTGGCATTTGGTCAACGTTTTGACAAAAAATTCATCGTATATGCTGTCATTGTCTTTATCGGTGTGGCGCTCGTCAATATCAGTGAAGGTCTGCATGCTGCTTCTATAACCGACACCGTCCCCATGTCTGACATGCTGCTTTACGGTGCGCTACCTGCTCTTATCGCTGCTTTTAGCTACCCAATTGGCAACCAGCTGGTTTGGCAGGCTTCTCATAATGCCCGCCAGCGCAATACTGAATTACAGAAGGCAGCAGATTTAAACGTTCAACGAGCTAGCATCAGTGTTGGTATTGATATCAGTGAGCAGAGTGAACCGCTCATATCCGAAGCTTATGATTTGCCCGCTACGACATATGATGCCACCGATATTGATAGCGTACTTCAAAGTAACAACACTGCGGCAACCTCATCCCTACAAAATCTAATTGCTCGTATTCCTTCTATCGAAACCACGCTACTGCAAAATGCCTTTAACAAAGTGTGGCTAATGACTCTTGGGTGTTTGCCATTTTGGCTGTTTTTGGGCATTATAGTGCGCCCTGACCAGCCCCACGCCTCACAAATAATCAATACGTTGCTCGTTGCTCTATTAGCAGGCGTGGCAGCGACCACTATATTTTTGTATGCGCGCGAGCAAGCTGTTACTTCAAGCGAGGTTGCAGGCGTTGACTCAACCCAAGCCAGTGAAGTTATCTTTGCTTTGATTGGGGGTATATTATTGTTAGATAACGCCATACCTTCGGCGATGGGACTGGTCGGTATAGGGCTGATTATTGTAGGGCTGATATTCTTTGCAAAAGACGGTTAAATGGCACTACAACACTACGCCTATTTCGTTAAAGTCATGCATTGAATAATCGCCTAAAAAACACCTATCACTTTGATGATCTCGATTTGGCACTATAACCATGGGTAATGCTTTGATTTTTCCTGATATTCTATTATATTTATTGGACATGGTTGGCATTGTTGCCTGCGCGATTGCAGGGACTTTGCTTGCGCAGCATAAAGGCTTTGATATTGCTGGGTGTATCTTGGTGGCGATGGTCAATGCCATCGGCGGTGGTACTTTACGTGATATGGCTCTCGACCGTCATCCTCTATTTTGGATGACTGATCTTAATTACGTGATCGTTATCACGGTGACCTCTCTTATTTTACAAATCTTCTTTCATCTTTATCATAAGATTGATAATGCGTTAAAGCTCTTTGATGCCATTGGTTTGGCCGCTTTTAGTGTCATTGGTTTTAAGGTGGCCTTAACCCTAGACATGTCTCCCCTCATTGCTATTATGATGGGCGTCTGGACTGCCATTATCGGTGGTTTGCTACGTGATATCATTTGTAATGAGATTCCGCTAGTACTACAGCGTGAGATTTATATTACTGCCAGTATCGCAGGGTCTGTGACTTATTTATGCTTACAGTATTTCGGAGTCGGTGCCAGTCTCAACGAATTTATTATGCTGTTTGTGATCTTTGCAGTTCGTATGCTCGCGCTCAGATTCGACTGGCATCTGCCTTCTATTCGACTCGTAAACTGATTAATTGAGCAAAACTCTACTTAGATAGCCTTTGTTTGACTGACAATAATTGAAAATAGTGAGAACTGCCCATGTTGGCTATCGTATTGGATCCTACCGTACTGATCACTACTTTTGACCCGCGCTCTTTGATATATTTCTTTGATATGATTGGCATCATCGCCTGTAGCGTCTCAGGGACGATACTTGCCAAGCACAAAAACTTCGATGTCTTCGGCTGTCTGCTCGTGTCTATTGTCACTGCTATCGGCGGCGGTACGGTACGTGATGTCATTCTGGATCGACATCCGTTATTTTGGATGGTAGATATGAGCTATCTGACCCTCATTACGATTTCATCGCTAGCGATGCAGATATTTTTTCATCCAAACTCTAGACGAGTAGATAAGTTCCTCAAACTTTCCGACACCATTGGCTTGTCAGCATTTACGCTGATCGGTATCAAAGTCGCTGATAGTATGGGTGCCAATGTGCCTGTAGCGCTGTTATTAGGTGTGATTACCATCGTGGTTGGTGGCATCATTCGCGATATGATTTGCAATGAGATTCCATTGGTACTACAGCAAGAGATTTATATTACCGCAGCGTTGACGGGTGGCGTGCTGTACTTTGCTCTAAAGAATTTAAGCGTGACAGATTGGGTAGCTGACATCTCTACGATGAGTACGATTTTTACTTTGCGTATGCTTGCTATTCGTTACGATTGGCAGTTCCCCACACTAGAGTGGAAATACTGATGCTAGGGCGTGGCTTCATTTCAAAAATGGTGATAAAAATGAGATATATTGCCGTCAAACAAGAAAAATAGCGCAGATAATATCGGTATATTAACCAGCTATTTGACGATGTTTGGCAAGATTTAGCCATTTTTAGCCCATATAGATGACTATCGGGTGAGTTGAAGACACACCCTAGACTAATTGAGCATTAATAATGCCAACGCGCCCATATTTGAGCGCGTCTAGTATTATCAGTTTGACATTGTCGCTTTACCCTTGCTCTATCACAGCCAAATCTTTGACCATCAGCTGTAAGCTTTGCTTGCCATTCCATTCATTGATGTCTAGCTGAAATAACAAATGGACTTGCTTAGCACGGTAATCCCAAGCATCATTATCGAAGTTAAAGCAAATGGCCTCTATCGGATATTGAACGTCTGGATAGCGCAGCGATAACTTAAGATGTTTGTCTTTTAAAATCTTGAAGCTTAATACCTCAAACACACCATCAAATATTGGCGGTGCAAACCCATGACCCCAGATACTGGCATCGGCTAAATGCTCGGCAAACCATAAGCTAAAATCGCTTGCTTGCAAAGGTCCATCGGTGAATTTTTGCTCTGCAAATACCTCATCATCCATCTGAGCCATCACTTCATTAAAAGCTGTGACAAATGCCTCAAAGTTGCGGCGCTTGAGGGTTAAACCTGCCGCCATCGCATGCCCACCGAAGTGACTGATCAAGTCTGGATAACGCTCAGCAACTTGTTCAATCGCATCACGAATATGTACGCCAGCGATAGAACGCGCAGAACCTTTAATGGCACTATCTTCATCCGTTTGTTCAGTGTCTGCTGGTGCAAAAACGATACTGGGTAAATAATGGCTTTCTTTTAGGCGGCCAGCGACAATGCCGATGACTCCTTGATGCCAGTCGTCTTGGTACAGAATAATACTACGCGCGCCTGCATTGCTGGCTTTAGAAGTGGAGACAGCTTGAGTAATTGTGTCATCGTTACTGGTATTATCATTATCATTGATATCGCCACTCATACTCTCGTCGCTATCATCTTTATTAGCCAATGCTTGTACGATACTATCAGCTTGCGCACGCATCTCGCCCTCTACATGACGACGCGTACGGTTCAGCTGCTCAAGCTCTTGTGCCAAACGTTGTGCGGTGCTCCAGTCTTCAGTTAATAAGCATTCGATACCGATGCGCATATTATCCATACGCCCAGCTGCATTGATACGTGGCCCTAATACAAAACCGAAATCTTGTGCATGAAGCTGCTTGGGATCACGGCCCGCTTGCTCAAGCAATGCCAGTATTCCCATACAGCAGCGGCCTTGACGAATAGCTGATAATCCATGATGTACCAAGATACGGTTGTTTTTATCGAGTACCCCAACATCTGCAATCGTCCCAAGTGCGACCAAATCTAAATATTGGCTCACCTGTACCGTAGACTTGCCAGCTTCGCGGCGTAGCTTTGCTAATCGTCCGAGCACATAAAACGCGACTCCAACTCCGACCAGTGCTTTACTAGCAAAGTCACAACCTAGCTGATTTGGATTGACCACCGCTTCCGCAGGCGGCGTCTCTTTGGTCGTGAGATGATGGTCAGTGATAATCACCGTGATACCATCAGCTTGGGCTCGCGCTACCCCTTCATGACTTGAGATGCCATTATCAACCGTCACTATCATATCTGGCTGAAAAGTCTCAATGCCTAACTCGACAATCTCTGGCGTCAGGCCATAACCGTACTTAAAACGATCTGGCACTAGGAAATCAACGACCGCACCCATCTTTGTGAGCGCACGCATCATTAAGGCTGTACTGGTGGCACCATCACAGTCAAAGTCACCAACGATCAAAATACGCTGACGCTCATCAATCGCCACATCTAATAAGCGCACGGCTTCTGTGACACCGTGCAGTGCCTCAGCAGGCAATAGACCTGCTAAGCTAGTCTCCAGCTCATCAGGCGCAATGATACCTCGCCCTGCATACAGACGGGCAAGCGTGAATGATTGAGCGGCAAATGGTTGCAGCGCGGCGGGCAACTCGTCGATGCGAGTGCTGGTATAACGGGGGGTTAAATTTAGCATGAGGGTATTCTACTGGCTTTAGTAGAGGCTCACAATGACAATTTATACTACCTCTGTATATCATTGGGCATTGTACAACTTGATGAATAATGTTCATACATTAATGATAATTGATACCCGCATTTTTATAGCTCATGTAAATCACCTTCGTTTAATCACTTACAAAAAAGGTGCACAGTGTGAGTAATTTCATTCATTTTGCTACAAAGCAATGATTGTAAGCCGTGCATAAATCCATAAAATAGTAAGCAACTGAAGGATTTGTTATCTATTGAACTTTTTATCATTTATATTTTAATTATTTATAAGGACACTTTATGAAAACCACGCCACTTGCTGAAAAACTTCCAAATACTATCGACCCTAACCTAGACCTTGATAAAGTTAAAAAAGAATGTCAAGGAATGGTAAAAAGACGCGCTAGAGTTTCTGCTGGTGTAGCGGTTGTGCCAGTACCATTTTTTGATGTGGCAGTTGATGCGGGGATGTTGACGCAGTTGATTCCAGAGATTAGTGAGCGTTTTGGTCTCATTGAAGACCGTCAATCAGCCATTAACTTGGAATCTCGCGAAGTCCATTGGAGCGCAGTAAAAGATCGTACTGTAGATTTCGCTGGGCTCATGGCAACACGCGGTATCGTCAAAAAAACCATCCAAGGTTTCGGTGGTCGTATCGCTGCCAAACAAGTAACTAAGTTTATTCCACTTGGCGGCCAATTAGTTGCTGCAACAATGGGTTATACGATTTTTAAGAAAATCGCTAATGACCATATCAACGAATGCTATAAGTTAGCAAAAGATATTCAGCAAAAAGAACATGGCAAAAACGTATAAATAAGCGGAATAGTTTAGTCTATATCAAGCCAGTTAAGTGATCACTTAGCTGGCTTTTTTATGGTTTATACAGATAACTCATAGAGTTCTAAAATAACATGCGCTTGTGGTTAATGATGTCATTACTAGGTTTTACTGATAATATACAGCTTTATTTATGACAGACACCTTAAAGGACTAACTTATGAAAAAAATCTTGGCTTCAACGATGATGCTAGCAACTTTTGCCTTGGCGGGATGTACCACAACAGGTGCGACAAACAACGGTACAGGTACAGCAATCGGTACCGCAAATGAGATCGGCATGAATGTTTTTAAAGCAGCAATCGACAACCAATGCCGTAGCCAAATTGAAAAACAAAACGCGTGGCGTGTTGCAAGCGTCGCCATGACAGAAGCACAGCAAGAATCTGTTAAAACCAATGTTTGTGGCTGTGTCAGTGAGCAAGCACCGCAGCAAGTAACGATTGTTGAGCTGGGCAATGCCGCGATTGACTCTCAGTACCGTACTCAGTTAGTCGCACAAGTCGTCGCCAAATCTCTACAGAGCTGCTATACAAGCTTTGTTCAATAGAACAATTAAGTTATTCATTAGAATAAAAAATAATAAAAAGGGTGCGTTATACATAACGCACCCTTTTTATTGCTAACAGATTAGTTCAATCAATTAGCCTAAAATTTATTTGTGTCAGATGCTTGAGAAGTTATAGAAGCCGTAAAAGGTAATGATTGGCTACGACGGAAATACTTCGAGGTACTATCAATAATCTTATCTACTTCCTTAATTAAATCATTAATCACATCATCATAAATACCATGATATAGCTCTTTTTCAAATGCTGTAAATGGGTGCTTGCGCGAAGCTGAACCCACCTCAGTGACACCGTCTTTACTATAAAAAATATCTACGCGACCATCACTATTCAACACACAATTTAATAGTCCACCTTCAATTTCCATCTCTACGCGTTCTGGCATAAAAATATAGTCATCTACATTGATAAGCTTTTTTTCTACTTCTCGTTTAAAAAATGATTTGATATCGAACATAGGTACATCCCTAACTTTATAATTATAAGATACGTGAGCATGCCGAGCACTGTGACTGTTACCCAGTATTCATCTGCGTGATTAACGGGTCATGCTTTACTCAGTTATCCTATAAGATAGTGTTAGATTATTTAAGGTGCGATATGTAAAACTGCGTTTGATGTTGGTAAAAATGTGCGCTTAACTCTGGCTTCAATACAGTTCCAACAACCGAAATAGACACAAAAAAAGGAAGCGACCAATAAGCAACTTCCCTTTTTTATTATTGAACTGCATTAACTGACTTAATTAAACCCAGCCTTTCTCACGAAATGATTTGAGTACCTCTACAAATACTGCCATCTCATCAGGTCTGCCAAGTGTTAAGCGATTAAAGCCAGTGATTGGCGCAAACTCACGCCCAACAACAATACCATGCTCACGCATTCTGTCGATATAGGTTTGCACATCGCCTTGTATCTCATGAAATATAAAGCTTGCTTGTGATGGCAAGTAGCGTAAGCCAAGCTCATCTAATGTTTGCTCAACTAGCTGACGCGATTGATTGGCCGTACGTAAGCTCAATGCCAAAAAATCTTCATCATCGAGCGTCGCTAACGCAGCTACAGCACCTGCCAAGTTGGTATTATCAATCGAGATAAATGCTTCTAATCTAGCTATCATTTGCGGGCTAGCAACTGCATAGCCGACACGCATGCCCGCGAGTGCGCATAACTTTGAGAAAGTACGTACCACAATGATATTTTCTGAGTACTCCTCTCGTATCCATGCAACACCACTCTCAAAACTTGGATCAGTCACATACTCTGAATAAGCTTCATCTAATAAAAAGTAATGGTTACTTGGTGCATGCCCTACCCATTCTTTAAGCTTTACTGTATCAGTAATAGTCGACGTTGGGTTGTTTGGATTGCACAGATAAAACAAGCTAATACCGTCAAAGTCATCAGCCACTTTTTGCATACTTTGCAAGTCAAAGGCGTAGTTTTCAGTGGTCAGCGGTACTTTTACCACAGGTACATCGATAGATGTCGCATATAACTCAGCATAGGCAAAGGTTGGATGCGGCACGATAACTTGGAATTTTTTGCCTGCTACTAATGCTTTATTTTGTAGCATTTGGACGACAGTACGAATATTTTCACTAGAGCCACTGCCCAGTGAGATTTGACTCTCTGTCACACCGTTTATCTCAGCGACTTTGGTAATCAGGGCCGCACGTTGGTCATCAGGATAACGAAAACCGATGTCTAGAGAGTCGATAACGGCTTGTTTGGCCGCATCTGACATGCCGAGTGAGTTTTCGTTAGAGTTTAATTCTATTAAGTTGTTGGTAAGCACAGTGAATAATACGCCTAGATTATGTCCATTCCAAAAATTTAGTCTGTGTTGACAATGTGATCTGTAAGAACAACGAGCCTAGCCCAAATAGAGCATTACACGTGCTCGGCTTGTTAGCATGTGACTTAAATTTTTGAAATATTATATGGATGGTGAGGTTTATGCGGATATGGTAAGTGGCATCGATTATTATTACAAGGATTCTGTACGTTCCGATATTGAATAAACCACAAAAAAGTGAGGTACTCAAAAAGCACCTCACCTTCGCTATTGTTTAGCCTCTTTTTAGCCTCAGCATTTAACCCAAGCGATCAGATTAAATGTGCTTTTAACTCCAGCACTTTGTCACGTGTTTTTGCTGCTTCTTCAAACTTCAAATCACGCGACATTTGCTGCATTTGCTTCTCTAATCGTTTGATTTCTTTAGCAAGCAGATCAGGACTACGCAAGATATTGATATCGACATCTGGTAAGTTACTCTTAACTGGGATAGCTTGATTGTCATTGGCATCCACGCTTTCACCCGTATCAATCTTGTCCGTAATACTACGACGAGCCCCTTTTGGCGTGATGTTATGCTCAAGGTTAAAGGCAATCTGCTTATCACGGCGGCGATCCGTCTCGTCTATCGCCTTTTGCATACTTGGCGTAATACGATCGGCATAGAGAATGGCTTTACCATTCAAGTGACGGGCGGCACGACCAATGGTTTGAATAAGCGAACGCTCTGAACGTAAGAAACCTTCTTTATCGGCATCAAATATCGCTACCAATGATACCTCAGGCATATCCAAGCCTTCACGTAATAAGTTGATACCGACCAGCACATCATGCACGCCAGTACGGAGCTCATGGATAATCTGCATACGCTCAACAGTATCGATATCCGAATGTAGATAAGCGACCTTTACATCATACTCTTTAAGATAACTGGTCAAATCTTCCGACATACGCTTGGTCAATGTAGTAATCAGTACACGCTCGTCCTTTTCACGGCGTTTGGTAATTTCTGATAGCACATCATCGACTTGCGTCAAGACAGGACGTATCTCAATTTCAGGGTCAATCAGACCCGTCGGACGGACGACCTGCTCAACAACTTGCTCGCTGTGTTCAAGCTCATATAGCGCTGGCGTGGCACTAACATAAATGGTTTTGGGCTTAATGCGCTCCCATTCTTCAAACTTCATCGGGCGGTTATTCATCGCACTGGGTAATCTAAAACCATAATTGACCAAGTTTTCTTTGCGCGATCTATCGCCTTTATACATCGCACCAATCTGCGAAACCGTCACATGTGACTCATCAAGGAACAACAAGGCATCTTCTGGAATATAATCAAACAACGTCGGCGGCGCTTCTCCTGATGGACGGCCAGAGAGATGCTGTGAGTAGTTTTCGATACCGTTACAGTAACCAAGCTGCTGGATCATCTCCAAGTCATACTGAGTACGCTCTTTGAGACGCTGTGCTTCAATCAGTTTGTTGTTGTCACGGAAGTATTCCAAACGCGGCTCTAACTCAGCACGAATCGTATGGCTGGCGGCTTCTAATTTATTACGCGGCGTCACATAGTGCGACTTTGGATAAATGGTAATACGTGGCACGCTGCGCACCGTCTTACCCGTTAAAGGATCAAACCACGTAATCTTTTCGACTTCGTTGTCGAATAAATGCACACGTACGGCTAGCTGCTCAGACTCAGCAGGATAGATATCTAACAGCTCTCCACGCAAGCGATACGTACCACGGCCAAAATCTAGCTCGTTACGTGTGTACTGCATCTCAACCAAACGCTTGATGGTTGCCGTACGGTCGATGTTATCGCCTACGACGACATGCAGTAGCATTTTTAGATAACTTTCTGGATCACCCAAACCATAGATACAAGATACTGAAGCGACGATAATCGCATCACGACGCTCTAACAAGGCACGCGTGGCTGACAGGCGCATCTGATCAATATGATCATTGATAGCGCTGTCTTTTTCGATAAAGGTATCACTAGCAGCGACATACGCTTCTGGCTGATAGTAATCATAATAGCTGACAAAATATTCGACCGCATTATTGGGGAAGAACGATTTGAACTCACCATATAGCTGAGCCGCTAGCGTTTTGTTGTGCGCCATGATAATGGTCGGACGCTGAGTTTCAGCGATGACCTTTGCCATGGTATAGGTCTTACCAGAACCAGTCACACCCAATAGCAACTGCTCGTCCATGTCCGAATTGATACCGTTAACTAGCTTTTTGATGGCTTGCGGCTGGTCGCCTGCTGGCTCAAAGTCAGTAACCATCTCGAAGGCACGGCTTGATATTTGCGTCCCTGACGCATTAACACCACTAATTTCAGCTTCGCCTTGGAGCTGAGTGGCCAATTGATTTAACTGACGCGATGAGCGCGGTTCAGGCATTCGCATAATGGCTTTCTTCTTCTTAAGGTTTATAACAATATGGGGTCTGAGCAGCAGTTTTTAAAGGAGAATAAGGAGTCTTATCCTATAGTCAAAACGCTGTCTGGCTGCCCAAAAATATGAGTGTATAAATGTACGGTTTATCAGAAATTAAAGCTTAATATTAGCGGATAAAACTTACATCGTTATAAAAAACGCACACAGTATTCGATAAATTTACAAAGCTTTTCACGGTTAACAAACTCGTTACACGACCACTCAACAAAGCCTAACACTCAAGGGTTCCAACACTGAGTTAAGCTGCTATTATCGTTCTTGAATTAACAAGTTGATGACTTTTGAGTATTAGTGAGCAGTACTAGTGAATAAATAGCTTTATAGCAATTCGTATCATTAGCTTTAACTTGATTGTCATCGAATAGAAGACCAATAAAAATACATTGAACTTTCATTCAATATAATAATTTTAAATAAATGACGGAGTAAAATATGAGAGAACGTTACGCAAGTGGTATTTCAGACGAAACTGCGAAAAAAATGATTGATTTGCTAAACGCTAACCTAGCAAACGTTATTGATTTAACCTTAGATGGCAAACAGTGTCATTGGAATCTACAAGGCACCGGCTTCATCGGTGTGCATCAATTACTAGATGAGACATCAGATCGTATCCTTGAAGTATCTGATACTATCGCAGAGCGTATTGTAATCCTAGGTGGCCAACCAAACGGTTTGGCAAGTCGAGTAGTGAAAGAGTCTATTCTAGATGACTACCCAACTGACATTACTGAAGTAGATCAGCATGTTCGTGAGCTGACTAGCCGTTATAAAAAAGTTGCAGAGACACTGCGTGAAGCAATTGCTACAGCTGGCGATGCAGGTGATGAAGACACCGCTGACTTATTTACAGAAGCTAGCCGTATCGTTGATAAAGACGCATGGTTCATCGGCGCAAACGCACCAAAGAACTAATAGCGCTCAATTTGACTAGTCACTAAGCACTAGAGTTATAAAAAAGCCGTCATAGTTGACGGCTTTTTTGTGCTTTGGGTTCTGAATTTAGAAAGCGTACTTAAAGACATTCAATAGAACTTCTCTATCGCATACTTAATCTATTAAACCGTTAAATTAAATATTTTCTAAACTTAGCAGCTCAGCGTTAGGTTCTGACAGCGTCAAGATAGCCTCTTGAAAGACTGGGTTACCTCTAAATAGATTTTCAATCTCTTCAAACTTCTGTGCGATATGCTCTTCTTTTTGATTGCCTGCGATATCTACTGCCGCCACCATAAATATCTTTTTTGGTCCGACCCACTCTAAGTGCAGATAGGACACACTATCGATATCTGGATGATTTAGCAACTCGCTCAAAACGTATTCGTGCATACGGTCAGTGACTCTATGCCCGACTAAGAAATCTCGGTTACGGCTAATCAAGAATATGGCGACGACGCCCAATAATAGACCGACAATGATAGACCCTAACGCATCCCAATACGGTTCACCCGTATAAGCGTGCATACCCATAGCGGCAGCGGCAATCACCAAGCCGATGACCGCTGCTAAATCTTCAAAGAATACGCCGCGCAACGTTGGGTTAGACGTATCTACGACATAGCCAAGTGCACTGATATCAAGTGCCTCGCCATGTTTTTTACTCTGTCTGTATGCCTGAACCAATGAGATCCCTTCGAGCACAAACGCCACTGCCAATACGATAAAGCCAATCGTATAATTAGTCTCAGATTCAGTAGCGTTCCATTCCTTAATACCGGTATAGATAGAGACAATCGAGCCTGCCGTAAATACACCGAAAGCCGCAATCATCGACCAAACATAAGACTCTTTGCCGTAGCCTAACGGATGGCTTTTGTCAGCAGGTTTGATGGATTTTTTTTCTGCGACGATGAGCAAAGTACCATTGCCAGCATCCGCCCATGAGTGAGCTGCTTCTGCAATCATAGAGGCTGAGCCTGTCATAAAGGCGGCAACGGTTTTTGCAATTGCAATAACCAGATTAGCCCCGACCGCAATCAACACAGTGATCAGTGAGCCTGAATGCTCATCATTGGTTTCAGGGCTTTGATTGAGGGTATGTTTTAGTTCAGGGTCACTTGGAATTTTAGGATTACCTGCCCCACGCGCGCGAGGTGTTTGCGATTTAGGAGAGGCTGGTAAATGGCGCTGGGGATTAGCAATAGATGGCTTTAGACTCATGCTAGACTCACTAAAATAAGGTATTGATAGTAGAATTTGTCGCCGTAGATAAATGGCTTGAAATATATATCAGCTTAAGATAAGCGCTCTACAATATCAGTGTCTTTTTAGTGAGTCGTTGTATGAATTATTAATTCAATAAAACTGGATAACTCTTGATGATTTCAGATAGCTTTAGATAGCTTTGAATAACTTAGGCTACTTTGCTACCTTTTCATTTTCTTCGTGTTCGTTAAACTGCTTATTAATTTCTTCGAAGTCACAACTAGGACGATGTGAACTTTCCATACGCAGCTTTTTTCGTTCTTTAGCCGCATCAGCTCGACACTGCTGCATCTTATTTTTGATATCGAGTGGCGGTGCGGATGTCGGTTTACCATTGTCATCGATAGCCACCATCGTAAAGTAACAACTGTTGGTATGACGGACGGTACGACCACGTACATCTTCTGCTTCGACGCGTATACCTACTTCCATTGAGGTATTACCAACATAATTGACACTGGCTGCAAAAGTAACCAGCTCGCCCACATATATCGGCTCACGGAACATCACCTGATCGACAGACAGTGTCACCACATAGTTACCACTATAGCGACTGGCACAAGCATAAGCGACCTGATCAAGCATCTTGAGCAAATCCCCACCATGCACATTGCCAATGAAATTCGCCATGTCAGGCGTCATAAGTACTGACATGTATAACTCATGGTTTAAAGGGGCTTTTTTGGCAGTGGAGCTGGTATTGTATTGCGGCATAATATTCCTTAATGGTTTGACACTTATTTATTATGTCTACCATTTATACAGCAGGTCGCCGTATAGCACAAACAGACCTCTGTCATTAGACAGTCTAAATTGTGTAAATTGGCACTATTTAAACAGCGTTATATAGGCCAAGATGTAAGCGCTAGCTCAACCAATGGAAGCGATAAGCAAGCCACGCCACTATGGCGCTAACCGAACCGGTCAAAATACCACCCCATACAAAGTCAACCAACGCCGTATCTAACGTAAAACCTTTATACAGTGCCAAATTGGTAAAGTCGTATGTTCCATAAGCCATCAAGCCAATCAGCCCGCCGAGTAGGAAGATATGACCAACGGATGCACCAGCTTTAATTTGCGGATATAGAACCAAAATACAAAGTGCCAATATATAAAACATATAAAACACGCCAGCCGCCATCATGTTTGGCTCATCAGCCAATAGATGCCCGATACGCGACTCATAAAAGGCGCCTTTCATGGTCGTCAGCCAGACAGCATCGACACCCAAAAAGATAACCACAGCAGCGAGATAAATAAAAACGTAACCCATGATATTACCTCTTATAAAATAAATAAAAACGGATAAAATTTATAGTGTTAGTCTTGGTTGAATAAAGTCTAAAAATGCCAGAATACGCGAAGATACGGCACTGTTTTTGTAATATACCGCCTGTATGGCTTCACGGTTGTTTGGTCTGACTATCGCCTCGGGCAATATTTCAACCAATCTGCCAGATTCCAAGTCTTCACCAATCATAAAATGCGACAGTAAAGCAATCCCTTGGTGATTCAAACATAGCTGACGTAAGGTCTCGCCGCTACTGCCAGTCATATGAAAATTCAGTTTCACTGGAGTTTTTAGTGGCCAACTATTTAGTTTTGATGCATCGTTAAAGCCAATTAATTTATGAGTGCTTAAATCCTCAATATTCAAATCATCAATATGATCCACCTCATTATGCTGATATAAATATTCAGGACTGGCTACTAGCCGCAGCTTACTTTTACCTAATAGACGTGCATGCAGATTCGAGTCTTTTAAATCGCCAATTCTGATAGCCAGATCCGTCTTGTGCTCGAGTAAATCAATAATATTGTCATGTGAGGTAAGGTCGAGAGTGATATGTGGATACTGCGCTACAAAATCACCAACCAAAGGCGTCAGTTGATGAAAGACAAACGGGCTCGCGGCGTCAATCCGTAAATGCCCACTCGGCGCTTGTTTTAACAGCTTAATCGCTTCTTCACCGGTATATAACGTATTTAAACTCTCACGCGCATATCTTATAAAGACATGCCCTTCCTCCGTCAGCTCCAAACGCCGTGTCGTTCTATTTAGCAGCGTACATTGCAGTGTATCTTCGAGTCTGGACACTGCACGAGATACTTTGGCTACTTGCTGATTCAATAAGTTGGCAGCGCCAGTAAAGCTGCCCGTGTCTACTACCGTCAAAAATATCTCTATGTCTTCTGTTTTAGCATGTCCCATCATCATGATTACCTTTACAAAATTGACAAAGGTATTTTGTCATTTGTGCTGTTTTTTGCAAACTATAAGTCCGTCAAACTACGCGCATCATTTAATTATTAGGATGTCGTTATGCCACTCGCTTTATGGGCGCTTACTCTAAGCGCATTTGCAATTGGGACAACCGAATTTGTCATCGTTGGATTGGTACCAACTATTGCCGCAGATCTGGGCGTGAGCTTACCTTCAGCAGGGTTACTCGTCAGCCTATATGCCGTCGGTGTTGCCATCGGTGCCCCTATACTTACCGCACTCACTGGCCGCTGGAACCGCAAAATAGTACTGATGAGCCTAATGGGTCTGTTTGTCATCGGCAACTTATTGGCTTGGCAAGCACCCAGTTATGAAACCTTAATACTTGCCCGTATCTTGACCGGTCTAGCGCATGGGGTGTTTTTCTCTATTGGTTCCATGATTGCTACTAGCCTTGTCAGTAAAGAAAAAGAAGCCAGCGCGATTGCCATTATGTTTACTGGGCTTACCGTAGCGCTCGTCACTGGCGTACCCCTTGGCACATGGATTGGACAGCATTTCGGTTGGCGCGCTACGTTTTTGGTCGTCTCAGTACTGGGTTTAATTGCTTTAATTGGTAGCGCAATATTAGTACCAAAAAACCTAAAAAAATCTATCCCTGCAACGTTCAAAGAGCAATTACAAGTCATTGTAAAACCACAGTTATTACTGGTTTATCTAATGACTATTCTTGGCTATGGCGGTACGTTTACAGCATTTACCTACCTAGCACCTATCTTAGAGCAGCAGACCAAATTTGCGCCATCAGCCATTGGGCTCATCATGCTCGTATATGGCGTGTCCGTTGCGATCGGTAATATCTGGGGCGGCAAACTTGCAGATAAACGTGGCCCTATTAGTGCGCTTAGCATTATATTTAGCGCCTTAAGTGTCATTCTTTTATTATTCACCTTTACTATGCAATCCAAGATCGCTGCTGTACTCACTATTTTGGTATGGGGTGCTTTTGCCTTTGGTAATGTACCGGGTCTACAAATCTACGTGGTCAAACAAGCTGAAAAATATACACCGAACGCTGTCGATGTCGCTTCTGGATTGAACATTGCTGCATTTAATATCGGTATTGCACTGGGCTCAGTCATCGGTGGTAGCGTGGTTGAAAATATGTCACTGCAAGATACAGCTTGGATCGGTGCTGTTATCTCTTTAATGGCATTAGCGGTAACACGCTATTCAGGTCTACTTGATAAGCGTGCCCTGCAAACATCATAGAACCTTTCAATGTAAAACTTTTCAATATACAACCTCTCAACATAAGGGTCTCAAACTGTCTATACAGTATGAGACCATATAAGTGTTATGAAAAAGCCGTATCTATATCACTTAACTTATACTGTCGCTGTGTCTGCCATATCTGCATCATGAAAGGCCGTCTCATCGTTCGAAACCGTTTCGTTTTTTAAGACCGCACTTGGCAAATCGGAAAAATGCAGCGTGTCAATATTGTTAGGCTTCACCGCAGTGACTTGAACCACACCGATCGTGCGCTCCAAGAATCCCCCTTCGCAGTAACAGAAGTAAAACTCCCATAGGCGGATAAAGGCATCGTCATAGCCAAGCGCTTGAATCTCTGCACGCTGCGCCATAAACGCAGCACGCCAATCACGCAGCGTGTACGCATAATCGAAGCCATAATCATGCAATTGTTTGACGACCATATCGGTTTGTTCAGTAAATTGGGTCGTCAGTTCTTGGTTTGAGAGCAGACAACCACCTGGGAAAATATGCGTTTGGATAAAATCAACCGAATCGATATAGTCTTGATAATTTTGATCATTAAAAGTGATGGCCTGCAATACCATAAGACCTGTCGGCTTGAGCAAGCTATTGCACTTGGCAAAGAAAGTCGGTAAGTACTCATGGCCCACCGCTTCAATCATCTCGATACTGACTAGCTTGTCATATTGACCTGTCAGCTCGCGGTAATCTTGTTTGAGCAGTGTGATTTTGTCAGACAGACCTGCTGCATCGACTCGTCGCTTCGCTTCATCATACTGGGCATCAGAGATAGTCGTGGTGGTCACATGGCAGCCGTAATGCTTGGCCGCAAAGATAGCAAAACCGCCCCACCCTGTACCAATTTCGATCACATTATCATCAGCGCTAAGCTGTAAACGTTGGCATATAAGCGATAGTTTGTGCTGCTGAGCATCGCTAAGCGTCACGTCAGGCGTAGGATAGACTGCCGATGAGTACATCATCGTATCGTCCAAAAACCGCTCATACATATCATTGCCCAAATCATAATGCGCTAGGATATTGGATTTGGAGCCAGATTTGTCATTGCTACGTAGCTGATGCTTCGCTTTTTCAAATGCTTTACTAATACCTGCAAAACGATTTTCTAGTTTATTGAGCACTGCTAAGTTACGAGCCGCCAAACGAATCAAACCTGTCAGATCATCCGTATCCCACTCACCATCGATATAACTGTCTGCTAGCGCGATAGAGCCTCCTAAAAGCAGCTGACGATAGACAGCGCTATCATGAATCTGTAACGTCACATGTAGTGAATGGCGACCAACCGCCGAGCTACTAGCGTCATTAGTAGCTACTTTGCCAAAGCTACTTGTCTTAGGTTCCTGCTCGTCAAATGTTTCAATCAGCGTGAGGCTACCAAACTGAACGTGCTGTAACGCACGAAATATAAGCTTTCTAGCTAAGTTATTCATACTATTGCTGACTGGCTGTAGTACAGCACTTTCATTAACTACTTTGCTCACACGAGCAGTTAATTTTTCTAGTTTTGTGACTGGTGCTCGATCGGTCGGTCGTGCTGGCATCGTGTATTTATCCTTGTTTAAATGCTTTATTTTTAGTGGTTCATTTTTAGTATTATATTGACGAGATTTTTGGATTGTTGATATTTAAAAATTGCTGTAACTATAAGACATCTTTTGCGCTCGATACTGCTAGCTGCTTTTCTTCTGTCTACTGTCCTGATGGCTGCTTTTCTGGTGACTGTCGGCCAACTTTTCATCGTAGTTGATATACGGCACTTTTTTTATCGCATAGAGCTTGAACGCGTGCCAATAAATACGTGTTAAAGACGTTATATTCATCAAGGGGTTTTTTCGCAAGCTATGACGAATAGCCTCTTCTGTCATTGGCACCCCTGATATCTTTATACCAGTTTTTAGCACTTCACCGCGCTCATCGCTGATATTGATAGCAATATGCACTTGTAAGCCAGTATTAGGCAGCTCATCCGTTTTAGTACCTTTTACTGTGACCTGCCAGCGGTACAGCTGATCGATAGGGTTAAAAGGTGATACGTGAAAATCCTTGTTATGACAGAACTCAGTGTCTTCTCCTTCTAACAGAAACCCGTAGTAATGACGCTTGTCCCATGGCGTATTAGAGACTTCAGCCAATAGATGAGTGGGCGTTTGCTGCGCATCAAACCCCAAGTAAAAATTGACTGGGCTAAAGTACATGCCCGCATTACGGCAGACAAGCAGTCCCAACATATCGCCTTCAGGCGCGCTACCTGCATGTTTTTCAAATGCTCGGCTTAGACGTTTTTCTAGTGCTTGAATAGACTGCCCATTACTATCAAGTTTTTTAGCATTGCTTAGGCTATTGGTATTCTGTAGGTCAGTATGCTGTAGATAGTCATCAGGACAGAATTGTTGTAGCGCCTTTTTCTTTAGTGAAAATAGAGGCAGACCTTTTGCTAGTAGCTTTTTCGGTAAAACTTTACGTAATGGTAATTTTTCTAAAAACTTACTCTCATCAAATGCTGCCGTACTAATTTCAAGAAGTTCCTGTCCTGCCGCTAGCGCGCTAATATTGACGCCCCAATAGCGATAAGGGTAAACGAATTTATTCACACTAGGTAGCAGCCGACTGTGCCATGTCGTACCCTCAAACAGCTGATGCGGCAATGCATTTGTATCATAAGAAGACTCATGATTTGGCGTAGCATTGGTATCTTGAGCGGACGTGGTCATAAATAGTCTCTTGTGTAACGGCATACTTTTATATGGCGAATCTTTCAAAATACTTAGAATATATAACGACGTTAATCATCATATTATTTGGTTTTACGGCGACCGAATAAGCCACGTTTCTTATATTGGCTCGTATCAGCAGTTGAACTCTGCAAACGATTAGCATACTCAACCAGTTCCTGATTGGTCGTCGCTGTGGTTACTTCGCGCTTATTTAACCTACGTAATTTGGTATCCGCTTTTATAGGTAAGTCTTTATAACGAAACGGCGTATGCGCGCTATCAACGTCAGGTAAATGAGCTGGGTCAACCTCGTCTTTTATATCAATATCAAGACCGAGCGCCTGACAGACACGTAGGCCACTTCGCACGCCATCTTCATGAAAGCCATTAAACCAATAAGCCCCGCAGAAATGTGTGTGCGAACCGTTACCAGAGATACTCGACCATTTGGTCTGCGCATCAATCATCGCAAGATCGAACACTGGATGACTATAATCGATGCTCTTAACTATCTGTTTATCATCGACGCTTTTGTTGTCTACAGCTGGATTTAGGGTGACCAAATAATTGTGTTTTTTGGTCAAACGTTGCAGGATATTCATGTGATAAGTCAGCACTGGCTTTGCAGGTATCTGTGCGTTTCCAGCCGCTTGCTCATCCTTAGTATTGCCTGAAATTGTCTCATCTATTAAGTAATTCCAGCTTGCCCATGCCAGTGACTTCTTAGGTAAAACACTGGTATCGGTGTGCAGTACAGCCGTGTTTCTGGTAAAGCGAAAATGACCTAATACTTCAGATTCATCGGTGCTCGCATCCTTTAAAATCTTTAGTGCGGTATCTGCATGACAAGCAAATATAACTTCGTCGAATACAAGATTTTCGCTACGGTTGTTAGCATTACCTTTATCCTGCACTGTCAAAGCATTCTGTACCGTCAAAGTTACTTGATCGCCATCACGAACCACCGACTGTACTGGGCTGTTGACCCGTATCTTGCCACCCGCTTTGATAAAGCGCGGAATCAGTTTATTGACGTATTGCTTTGAGCCGCCTTTTATCGTAAACCACTGCGGACGATTGACCACATCGAGCAAACCGTGGTTGTCAAAGAATTGTGCAAAAAACACCAGTGGAAATTCTTGTACTTCATCTAGGCTGGTTGACCATATAGCCGAGACCATTGGTAGTAGATAATTATCGGTAAATAGCTGACCGTATTTCTTTTGTGCTAAGTAACCGCCGAGCGTTTGCTCTGTAAAGCTACTGACATCTTGTCCTTGGGAGCGCGCACTATCGTAATCTTGACGTAGCTGTTTGATATGCTTGTTAAACTGCAGAATATCTTTCATAAATTGCCAGAACTTCGGATTGAGTACGTTTTTGCGTTGCGATAATAAAGTGTTGAGCGTATGACCATTGTATTCAAAATGACGTGCAGTATTTTTGACAGAAAAGCTCATATCCGTTGCCTGAAAAGGCACCTGCAATTCATGGAGCAAACGAAAGAAGTTCGGGTATGTGCGCTCATTAAAGACAATAAACCCTGTATCTATCGCACTACTCTCTACATTGCTACTCTTTGCTTTTTTACCGTCTTGTAGTGCCACATCAATCGTATTTACATGCCCGCCGATATAATCATTGGCTTCAAACACCGTCACATCATGTTGCGTACCTAGATAATGGGCGCATGTCAGTCCTGATATACCTGAGCCGATGATAGCGATACGTTTTGGGGTAGTCTGATGGTCAGAATCTGTTGCAACCTTAGTAGCATTTTTTTGGTTACCTGCACGCTTGAAACGAGTAAAAGGCATAGTAAAAGGCATAAAAGCATTCCCTTCTGTGTTTTTCTGTCGATATGTTGGCTAAGAGTTCTATTGATAGTAGATTACTTTTTATTAAGTTTTTCACTAACTTGCTGCCAGACCAAATCAGGCAACGTACCCAATGCTTTTAAAGGCATGGTTAGTTTTTTCGGAAATTCAATCACCTCATGCCCGCTTTCGATACCATCGCGTATGGCGTGACTGGCCTGCGCTGGCGTTTGAATAAATGGCATCGGAAAGTCATTCTGTTTGGTCATCGGTGTCTCAACAAAGCCAGGTACGACTAAGCTAACTGACACATCATGCGGAGCAAGGCTAATCTGTAGGGTCTTCATCAAATAATGGATAGCAGCTTTTGAGCTACCATAGGCCTCAGCGCGCGCAAAAGGCACATAAGCAGACGCTGAACCGATACCGACCAAGCGACCTTTTGAAGCGATTAGCTTTGGCAGCACTCCTTCGATCGCATGCGATAAGGTACCCATATTGACTGACATCACTTTCATAAAGACACTGCTATCAAAGTTCGGCATATCTAAGTACTCGCACATGCCAGCACCGCAAATCGCTAGATCGACATTGTCGATTTTTTCAAAAGCTTCGATGACCTTTTCTCGATCCATGAGGTCTAAATCAATCGTTTCTGCGCCTAACGCTTTAAGCTCAGCCAACGCTTCGTCGTCACGGCCAACTGCATATACATGATGATCTGCTAGCAGATAGTCTTTTGCCAACTGCTTACCAATGCCTGACGTCGCCCCAGTAACGAGAATATGTAATTTTTCAGTAGAATCTGTCATCGTAAATATCCTTTTTGAGTATTCTTATCTTTTTAAGTATTTTCATAATATGAAATTAATGCTCTTAAACTGATTGCTCAATGAAAATTTAGATTTTTGATAACAGCTAGCTATTATCATTATTCTTGGCAGATATCATTGGTCGCATTTCATTAAGCTATAAGCCATTTTATTTAACAAATCTAAATAGTTATAGTGGTCGGCTACAGGTTTATTGTTGTGTCTTCGCAATCATATGGGCTTAAGCTTAAGCTCAGCGTGTTGTTCGTCATTTTCACAAGGATACTGCTATCACAAGCAACGACACAATATTCTGTTACTAGCGTCGTAAGACAGCTCAATATCAGCATGCTACAATGCAAAAATTAGCAATCGCGTCGTTTGCCGAAGCATCATCACCATTATCTATAATCGAATGACCGCCATATCACGGTAAAATGACGCTATCTTTTCTTAAACTATCTGACATCTTGTCCTGATAGCAATGAAAACGTTATATAATTAATATCAGATTTTCACCAACCCCACCCTCATATAAAAAAGGATCTCTCATGAGCGAGTTGCAACTGTCTGACCGCGTCAACAACATCCAACCATCACCTACGCTAGCGATTACCAATAAAGCCAAAGAGCTAAAAGCAGCTGGTAAAGATATTATCGGTTTGGGCGCTGGTGAACCTGATTTTGATACTCCTGAACACATCAAAAAAGCAGCGATCGATGCAATCAATGATGGCTTTACTAAATATACAGCTGTCGATGGTACGCCAGAGCTAAAAACAGCCATCATCGAGAAATTCAAGCGCGACAACGACATCAGCTATGAGCCAAACGAAATCCTAGTATCGGTCGGTGGTAAGCAGTCGTTTTTTAACCTTGCCCAAGCATTTATCAATCCTGGCGACGAAGTCATCATCCCAGCACCATACTGGGTCAGCTATCCTGACATGGTTATCATCGCGGAAGGCGTGCCAGTCATCGTTAAATGTCCAGCTGAGCAAGACTTCAAAATCACCCCTGAGCAGCTAGAAGAGGCTATTACTGACAAGACTAAATTGTTGGTATTAAACAGCCCATCTAACCCAACGGGTATGATTTATACGTTAGATGAGCTAAAAGCCATCGCTGAAGTATTGAAGAAGCATCCACAAGTTTATGTAGCTTCAGACGATATGTACGAGCACATTCGCTGGACAGGCGATAAGTTCTACAATATTTTAAATGCGGCACCTGAGCTAAAAGATCGCGCCATCATCTTGAACGGTGTGTCTAAAGCGTATGCGATGACTGGCTGGCGTATCGGCTATGCGGGTGGCCCTGCTAAGCTAATTGGCGCCATGAAAAAGGTGCAGTCACAATCTACCTCTTGCCCAACGTCAATCAGCCAAGTGGCTGCCGAAGTTGCTATCAGTGGTGATCAGAGCGTACTAGAGCCGATGGTAGCCGCTTTTGAGAAACGCTGTGACCTAGTCGTAGATGGTCTAAATGCTATTAAAGGCATTACTTGCTTGCGTCCTGATGGCGCATTCTATGTATACCCAAATATCGTACCGCTCATCAAAGCGGCTGGCCTGTCATCATGTACTGAATTCTCAGCATGGTTATTGGACAAAGTAGGCGTAGCAGTCGTACCTGGTGATGCGTTCGGTCTTGGCGGCTATATGCGTATCTCGTACGCTACTGATGAGGCAACATTGAAAGATGCCCTATCGCGTATCGAAAAAGCAGTGGCTGACTTAGACGTTGCTGAATAAATCGTAAAAAGCAACGAGTCTTACCGCTGTTCATAAAAAAGACGCCATATACATTCTATAGGGCGTCTTTTTTTGCGAGAGTCTTAGACATAATTAGGAAAAACACGCTATCTCATCATTAAAATGACAATTTTTACTAATTATGCAAAAAAAGGCTTGACGTATTTTTTAACTTTGCTAGAATACGCCCCACTTAGCAAGAACTCGTTAGAGACTTCTAAGGCTCGTTGTAAGCGATTAAACACTTACAGCCTATTCTCCAATAGCTCAGTTGGTAGAGCAACGGACTGTTAATCCGTGTGTCCCTGGTTCGAGCCCAGGTTGGAGAGCCACATTTTAGTAGTAATTTTCTTGAGTCAACTTTGATTCAATTATGGCATTTGCCAAAACCCTCATCAATTTGATGAGGGTTTTTTTATGCGTATCATTTAGGGTCTGTTGAACATTCAAATGTGGTACTGGCAGTGACTATTTTTTAGACAATACGCAGTGAAATTTTTGACGCCTAGTCGTTCTAGGTTAGACAATTTCGCCATATATTGGCAAAAAACAGCCCTGTCCTGAAAGGCTGATGCTAAAATCACCTCAAACGTTGTTGCAAGCCTAGTTAAGGTCTCGACATTATCGTCGGTTTACGCCTAGTTTGATGCGATTTTCGCCATCAGCAGTCCTAATATTTGAATGTTCAACAGACCCTAATATTGTTTATCTATTTTGCCGCTTTGATAAACGCTAATAACTACTTTGTTTCATACTTGATAGTGACCATGTTATTTAAAAATGAATATCATTGTCACGATAGGATATTACTGTAGTAAGTTTTTCATCAGTTAACTTGGCAACAGTGGCAACCAGAACACCAAGGCTAACAAGGTCACTAACAACACTGGCGGTGTAATCACTAATCCAATCTTAATATACTGTCCCCAACTGATTTTGTAATCCTTCTCTGCCAACACATGTAACCATAGCAAAGTAGCCAGACTACCAATCGGCGTAAACTTAGGGCCCAAATCATTACCGATGACATTGGCATAAATCATTAGCTCTCGCGTTGCGGCAGGCACTTGTGCTTGATCAATCGCAAGCGCGCCGACTAAGGTTGCTGGCATATTATTCATAACAGAAGCAACTATAGCGGACAAGAACCCAGTTCCAACCGTAGCAATGACTGCACCTTGTTGTCCTAACCAGTTGAGTACTTGTGCACCATAGGCCGTAAGCCCTGCATTACCCAGACCATATACCACCAGATACATACCGATCGAAAACAGGACGATTTGCCAAGGCGCTTTACGTACTACGTCACTCACAGAGACCACTGCACCACGCCCGCCTTGCCATATACGACCAGCGATTGCCATTAGTGCAACAGCAGCGATGCCCGTGACCAGTGAAATAGGTAGCCCCAACGGCTCTGTTGCAAAGTAGGCGACCAGTAGCAAGCCTAATAGTGGAAAAGCAGCTCGGAATACCAATGGATCGGTAATAGCAGACTCTGGTGCGCTGAGTTCGCTAGTCGAGTAAGTTTTTGGAATATGACGTGCATATACAACCCACAACACCAGTAGCGTCGCTAATACAGACACTATATTGACCGGTACCATCACCGCCGCATAACGACCAAAGCCTATGTCAAAATAATTGGCACTGACGATATTGACTAAATTTGAGGTGACCAATGGTAGGCTTGCCGTATCAGCAATAAAGCCCGTCGCTATAATAAATGCCAGAGCTGATGGTGGCGAAAATTTCAGACGTAGCAAGATAGCGATGACAATCGGGGTCAGTAGTAGCGCAGCACCATCATTGGCAAAAAAGGCAGAAATAAAAGCGCCGAGCACGACAATCATCGGAAACAATAAGCGCCCTTGCCCATTACCAAGGCGTGCCACATGTAATGCAGCCCAGCCGAAAAACCCTGCTCGATCTAAGATAAGCGAGATGATAATCAGCGCCACAAAAGTAAAGGTCGCATCCCAGACAATATCCCAGACGATACCCACATCTGATAACTGCACGACGCCAAGCGCTAACGCGACCAAGGCACCACCCATGGCGCTCCAGCCGATGCCCAATCCTTTAGGTTGCCATATAACGAATACTAAAGTGACCACAAAAATAGCAAATGCAAGCATTGTACAACCTTACTTAAACTGATTTTATTCAGCCGATTTAATATAGGGAATTAGATCGATTAGGGGGTTAGATCGATTTTTGATTGACGCGGCTCGATAGTTCTTCAGCACTCTCAACGCGTTCTGAATAGCGATCAGTAAGATAATCTGAACGTCCGCGTGTAAGCCAAGTAAACTTCACTAACTCCTCACAGACATCGACAAGACGCAGATATAACGGAGACATATCCATGCGATTGTCGTCGTTGAACTCCAAAAATGCTTTGGGTATCGAAGATTGGTTGGGGATAGTAATCATCCGCATCCAGCGCCCAAGAATACGCATTTGATTAACTGTATTGAAGCTCTGACTGCCGCCGCTGACTTGCATTAGCGCTAGTGTCTTACCTTGAGTTGGACGCACGCCACCTAGTGACAGCGGTATCCAGTCGATTTGCGCTTTCATGATACTGGTAATACTGCCGTGACGCTCTGGACTCACCCACAGCATGCCTTCTGACCACTGCGCCAGCTCCCGCAATTCTTGCACTTTGGGATGGTCTGAGTCTACATCGTCAGGCAACGGCAAGCCGGATGGATCAAACATTTTTACTTCACAACCGTACCAACGTAGCAACCGGCTTGACTCTTCAGCGGCCAATCTAGAAAACGAGCGTGCACGGACAGAACCGTATAGCACTAATATTTTCGGCGGATGACGTGAGTCATTCGGTGCAACCAAAGACTCAATATCGATAGGCTGAAGATTATCTATATCAATATTGGGCAAATCGTCTAAGCTAAATTCTGGCGAAACAGTAGGATCAACGGCTAATGTTTGGTCAACCTCAGTGTTTGTCATGAGTAACAACCTCGCCGTCTTCTTTTGTGAAACTACTTACTGGATTGGCTAGTAATTCAAACACACGCTCTGACGGACGGCATAGAGCAGCGCCTTTATCAGTCACTACGATAGGACGGTTGATTAAAATAGGATGCGCTATCATGGCATCGATAATTTGATCGTCAGACAACTCAGGATTATCCAGACCAAGCTCATCATTAATAGCTTCTTTGCTTCTTAATAGCTCTCTAGGCGAAATCTGCATTTGTGCCAATAGCTCAACTAAGCGGTCGCGCGTTGGTGTATTTTTCAGATATTCCACCACTTCTGGCTCTTCACCTGATGCTTTAATAATAGCAAGCGTGTTACGAGATGTACCGCATTTAGGATTATGAAAAATTAATGGCTTCATAGTTTTTACACCTATTTTATGTATTTATTGAATTGATAATTGGTTTAATCATTACTTTGCTCAGCAGACTCATTTACTCTGCAGCCACTCAAACTATCCATGAGTGACGCACATAATTCTGGATGTCCCGCACAGCAATCTTGCAGCAGAAACTGGATGACGTTATCCATATGTGATAGCGAAGCACGATAGATAATCTGTCGGCTATGACGCTGTGAGACCACCCACCCTGCTCGTGCCAACACCGATAAGTGGGTTGACATTGTGTTATGAGGAACAGAGAGCTGACGGGCTATTTCGCCCGCAGGTAGGCCTTCAGGCTCATGGCTGACTAGCAGCTTAAAAGCCTTTAAACGAGTATCTTGAGAGAGCGCAGCAAAGCTTGCGATAGCATTAGTTATTTCCATATGTCCAATAATACAGACATATTAAAATAATTCAATGTTTTACAGATATTTTTATTCTAAAAGAGATATCTCTGTGTAATTAACCTATATATATCAACAAGTAAAAGCAATTAACTAAATAGTGGAAATAATGATCACCTCACCTTTTCAACCTAAAACTCTCTACGTTTGGCCTTATGTAAATAACAAGTTTAATATATGTTATTGTATATTGATGACACTTATAAGTTCATGCTAGATTGAATAAGAGTTTATGCAACAGTAAAACTAAATTTGGCTGGTAGCTCTCGCTCTGTACTGCCAATAAACCTGATTAAAATAACTATTATGATTAAAACAACAATAAGGAAATGACCATGCTACTAGAGAAAATTAAGACCCCTGGACTTTCGCACTTATCCTACTTGGTAGGCTCTGGCGGTCAAGCAGCGGTAATTGATCCACGTCGTGACTGTGCGATATATGTAGAAAAAGCGCGTGCAGCAGGACTTGAGATTACTCATATTTTTGAGACACATCGTAATGAGGATTTGGTTTCTGGAGCACCTATGTTGGCCGCAATGACAGGGGCAACAGTTTTGCATGGACCTAATCCAGAACAACCTGTTGTCTACGCTGAGACAGTACGTAATGGAGACTGCTTTTCAATTGGCCAATTAGAAATCCGTGTCTTAGAAACGCCTGGCCATACTGATGATCATATTGCTTATGCGCTGTTTGACACGGCGTACCCAGATAGGGCTGTTGGCGTTTTTACTGGGGATGCGCTCTTTGTAGGTGATGTCGGTCGTACTGACTTCTATCCTGAGCGTCGTAGAGAAGTTGCAGGTTTACTTTATGACTCTTTACAAGACATTTTAGCGCTCGGTGATCAGGCGATTATTTATCCAGCTCATGGTGCAGGATCAGTCTGTGGTTCAGGCATGGCGGAACGTGAGTTTTCTACCGTCGGTCACGAAAGAATCAACAACCCACGTTTACAGATTACCGATCGTGAGACGTTTATTGACCTCAAGACTAGCGAAAACCATTATCAGCCGCCTTATTTCAGATTGATGGAGCACCTTAATATGGAAGGTGGTGAAGCGCCTCCAGTGGTTATGCGTCCGCGTAACCTTTCCCTCAAACAGCTAAATGACTGCGATGCTGATCATCTCATCGATATTCGTGAACCAATGGCGTATGCGTCAGGACACCTGCCCGGTTCTATGAGCTTACCTGTCAATATGCTACCTGCGTTTGCTGGATGGTTTATCGAGGAAGGACAAAGCTTGGCACTGGTAGCCTCTAATGAAGAACAACTGGCGACTGCGATGGAGCATCTGGTACGTATTGCTTTTGATAATGTCATAGGTGGTTATGTGGGTGTCGTCCCTGCCGCTGCTAAAGGCGAGAAGATGCAGCAAACCCCTATGATCGATACAACCGAGGTAGAGAGTCGCCTTAATAATGCTCAGAACTGGACATTGCTCGATGTACGCGATATCGATGAGAGGAATACCAATGCGATTGAAGGCTCACAGCATATCTATGTCGGTCACCTGAACGAGCGTTGGCGTGAGCTTAATCCAAGTCGGCACTATACATTGATGTGTGCCAGTGGGGCTCGGGCAACGATAGCAGCAGGGTGGCTTGCTAGTCGAGGTTTTGACCACATTGATATCTATCTAGGGTCAATGGGTGCGTGGCAAGCAATGCTTGAGTAACTCTTTACCCTTAACTAAAATCCACAATGAGCTAAACGCATTATAAATTCCAGATAATGCGTTTAGCTCATTTAAAATGCTGTATCAAAGATAAATACGATGACAACCCTACTCTTATTCAATATAAGACTGATATAAAAGAAGGGTCGTCGTTTTAGCTGACTTCTAAGTGATATGACTTAAGTAAATATAAGTCATAGTACTAGGTTCTAATTCTAGATTCTGACTCTTACTGTATTTCTTTATCTGACTTATCACTCATAAAACATAGATACATAAAAAACAGACACAAAAAAACCTCAAACAATCTAATGCTTGAGGCGAAACTTGCTTAAACTCGTAAGTTTAAATTCGTTTTAAATATGGCGCAGCGGACGGGACTCGAACCCGCGACCCCCGGCGTGACAGGCCGGTATTCTAACCAACTGAACTACCGCTGCTTAGGTCTCTTAGCTTGTTTAGCCACTTGCTAAGAAGTGGTGGGTGATGACGGATTCGAACCGCCGACATTCTGCGTGTAAGGCAGACGCTCTACCAACTGAGCTAATCACCCTTCGAACAATTGCTAGGCAATTTATTCAACATCAACTGAGCTCTTAAGTTTGTCACTAAGCTCCGTTGCTGTGGGTGTGTATTATATAGATTTACTGTTGGGTGTCAAATAGTATTTACCACTTTTTTGGATATTTTTTCGATTTTTATTAGAATATCTAGCAAGCATCTGTTTTTATTGGTTTTATATTTTCATACAAAACCAATATTTTTTAGATTTAATGCTTACTTATTGGCTAATGCTTGCTTTATGTCGTTTTTGATGGCATCTGGCTTGGTCGTTGGTGCGTAGCGGTCAATAACTTGGCCTTTACTATCAACTAGAAACTTGGTGAAATTCCACTTGATACCATCTGTTAGCACGCCACCCTTTTGTTCTTTGAGCCATTGATAGATAGGATGAGCATCTGCGCCATTGACATCAGTCTTCGCCATCATCGGAAAGCTGACACCATAGTTCTTTTGGCAAAACGCGCCAATCTCATCGTTGCTACCTGGGTCTTGGCTACCAAATTGATTACAAGGAAAACCGATAACCACCAGTCCTTGATCTTTATACTGTTGATATAGCGACTCTAAGCCTTCAAACTGCGGCGTAAATCCACATTTACTTGCGGTATTGACGATTAATAATACTTTATCTTGGTAATCTGAAAAGGCTTGCGAGCTACCATCCATTCGCTCAGCCGTAAAATCATAAATTGTACTCATCATTTATCCTTAAATTGAGGTTTTTATTGTTTTAGATGTTTGTGCACTACTTCTTTTTCTATCATACACATAATAAAACTATTGAAAAGGAAGCACCTTGTACTTCCCTTTCACACTTCTAATACTACTTACTTCTCAGACTTATCTAAATCGATAGATACTGAGTTGATGCAATAGCGCATGCCTGTTGTCTCAGTAGGACCATCAGGAAATACATGACCCAAATGGGCGCCGCAGTTGCTACAAGTGACTTCGGTACGAGTCATGCCTAGCGAGTTATCGACGTGCTCTTCAATCGCGCTATTATCGATACCTTGATCAAAACTTGGCCAGCCACAGCTCGCATCAAATTTATTGCTTGAGTCAAACAAGCTTGCACCGCAGCCTTTACAACGGTAAACGCCATCATCAGTCGCATCATTATATACACCTGTAAATGGGCGTTCAGTGCCCTTCTCACGCATAATATGATACTCATCAGCGGTTAAACGCTCTTTCCAGTCAGCTTCAGTCAACTGGCTGATTTCTTCTTTGCTTAGTTGGTTGTCTTGCATAATTTATCCTTATTCGAGTATTTATTATCTAATCTCGGTAACTATTTTATCGCCATACGATTATGAAAACGACGTGCTCTATCTGTTGGTTATCGACGCACTATTCAAGGCATATATAAGAAAAGCACTCTTTATATTGTGAGATAGACAGCATGATTGAAGAGATTGACTGAGCTAAATATAGCAAATTAATTTTAGATAATGATGGATAAAGATTTAATTTCGATATCTATACATTTTATAGTCTATATAAGAGATTTAGAGCCATATAAATATAAACCGAATGTTAATTGCAAGATATACTTGCAAATACTAATAAAGCTGATTGTAAAACCATTTGCAAATTAACTATTAATGCAATAATATCTTGCATTAGTGTGTAACTAAAATGTTTAATATATCTCTACACTGAATAATTACTGATTAATAAAGGCTCGAACGACCATGTCTGACGACAATAGCAAAAGTACACAAGCGGAACGACTGGTACAGTTGCGCCGTGACAAAGGGTTTACTGCTGAGCAGCTAGCACAAGCTATGACAGCCGCTGGTGCAAAAGTGAGTCGTGGTGCTATATCAAACTGGGAGCGCGGTACCAACGGCATTGTCTCATCCAAGCTGCCTACACTCGCACGTATTTTGGGCTGTAGTGAAGGATATCTGTTGCGCGGCGACCTCAATAATGAGGTTATCGATGCAGGCAAGTCGACATCATCTATAGAGCGCAGTGAACGTCAAGAATTAGATACAAGTTCACACACCCAGTCAGATATTAAAGCGACTGTCGCTCAATCGACGACAACTTCTACTGCTGGTAAAGACTCAAAAACCAATTCGACAACCAATCCGAAAAACGGTCATGCTATGAACACCATAAAAAAATCTGATAAATTACAAAACGTTTGCTATGACATTCGTGGTCCTCTATTGCAGACTGCGAATAAGATGGAAGCAGAAGGCAAACGCATATTAAAACTAAACGTAGGCAACCCCGCGCCTTTTGGCTTAGAAGCCCCTCATGAGATTTTACGCGATGTCGCTATGAACTTATCTGAGGCAACTGGCTATTCAGACTCGCAGGGAATCTTTTCAGCGCGCAAAGCCATTTTGCAATACTACCAATCAAAGGGGTTGTTATCGGCCGTTGACGTACGTGATGTATATTTGGGCAATGGGGTTTCTGAGCTTATTGTCATGACCATGCAGGCGTTGATGAATGATGGCGATGAAGTCCTGATTCCGATGCCAGACTACCCGCTTTGGACTGCCGCGGCCAACCTCGCTGGCGGTACTGCTGTGCACTATCGCTGCAATGAAGAAGATAACTGGCACCCTGATATTGAAGACATCAAGTCTAAAATTACGAGCAAAACGAAAGGTATCGTGGTTATTAACCCAAATAACCCGACAGGTTCACTTTATAGTGATGAGTTATTAAAGCAAATTATTGAAGTCGCTAAAGAGCATGATTTGATCATCATGGCCGATGAGATTTACGATCGTATTCTCTATGACGATAATGTACATACGCCGATGAGCACCTTAACTGACGACGTGCTAGTACTCTCTTACAATGGCTTGTCGAAGTCACATCGTATTGCAGGTTTTCGCTCAGGTTGGATGATGGTATCAGGCCGCAAACAGCACGCAGCTGACTTTATTGAAGGCTTAGATATGCTAGCATCCATGCGCCTTTGTTCTAACGTGCAGGGACAGTATGCCATTCAAACAGCGATGGGTGGGCATCAGAGCATGCAAGACCTGACTTCTGAAAAGGGTCGCCTATATAAGCAACGTGAAATGGCAGTCTCACGTCTTAATGCTATCAAAGGTATTTCTTGTACCATGCCTCAAGGCGCGTTTTACTGTTTCCCAAAAATGGATCCAGAGGTCTATCCTATCACCGATGATATGGATTTTATGATGGACTTGCTCGTTGAAGAAAATGTATTGATGGTTCAAGGTACTGGGTTTAACTGGGATAGACCCGACCATTTCCGTCTGGTGTTCTTGCCTAACTTGCTTGACCTAGAAAATGCGATGGATAGATTGGACAGATTTTTTGCCAAAAAACGTAAGCAGTTTGGTACCGAGTAAATCATTATACATCATTAAAAAAACGCTTATCGGCATGATGCTGATAAGCGTTTTTTATTGCGTTGAACCTAGGGCGTGTCTTCAATTCACCCGATAGTCATCTAAATGGGCTAAAAATGGCTAAATCTTGCCAAACATCGTCAAATAGCTGGTTAATATCCCGATATTATCTGCGCTATTTTTCTTGTTTGACGGCAATTTATCTCATTTTTACCACCATTTTTGAAATGAAGACACGCCCTAGTTATTAAAACTCAATTATGATAATTCACTGATAAAAACAGCGCATTAAAAAATATTGCTCAATACGAGATAACTAATAGCAGACATAGTAGCCGCTGCAGGCAGCGTCACAATCCAAGCCAAACCAATTGGTTTCATAAGCTTCCAGTTAGTATCTCTGTTGACGATACCGATACCCAGTACCGCGCCTACTAGCGTGTGAGTACTTGATACAGGTAGACCCATCGTCGATGCACCCATCACAACAGCTGCTGCTGCTAGCTCAGCTGAGAAGCCTGAAGCTGGATGCATTTTCGCTAGATTGGTACCGACAGTTTGAATCACTTCTTTACCAATGAACCAAAGACCAACGATTAGTGCCACACCAAAGGTCAGCATGACAGCAGGTGGCACCGCAGCTTCAGTAGCGATACTATTAGTACGAATCACATCCATAATGGCGGCAAAAGGACCAACCGCGTTGGCGATATCGTTTGAACCATGACTAAAGGCAAAAGCTGACGCGGTAAAGACCTGCATCCAGCTAAACATAATGAACGTCGCTTTGGTCAAATCTTCTTTATGCTTACCGCGGATACTCTTGGTATAAATATAGGTCGCTAACCATACTAGCGCCGCTATCATACCCATAATCAAGAAGCCCTGTAGTGTGGTCAGGCCGCTATTAACATTTTTCAGACCTTTAAAGACGACTAGAGAAGTCATCACCGCACCACCTGCGGCAGCAATGATAGGTACCCATTGCTTAAGTGCTTTTAGAGTATCAAGGCTACTGCGCTCATTCTCAATATCATAAAGCTTTTTGTAGTAATCAGTTTCTAAATCTTCAACGATACAATCATCATCTTTATAGATTTCCTGATCACGTAGCATTGCTGACGTATAGGCCAATTGCTCAGACTCTGTCAAACCATCCAAAAACTCTTTATGGTTTTGCTTTAAGACTTTTTTATTGCCTTTTAGCGTCGCAATATGAGCTTCGGTTTTATCATTATATTCAATGATGTTTTTCTTAATTTGTCCATATAAAAGATAAGACAACACGCCACCTAGTAGCGGCGACAATACCCAAGAAATAGCGATGGTCCCAACCGTTCCCCAGTCTACCGTTGATAGCGCCATGTCCGTACCACCTAACGTGATACCTAAAACAATGGAGCTACCAATCACACCGCCAATAATGGAGTGAGTGGTCGAAACAGGCAGACCTTTTTTGGTCGCAAATAACAGCCAAAATGCTGCTGCAACCAATGCGGAGAGCATGACATAAATGAACTGATTGGGCGTCACTGATAGACCATCTAGATCGACGATGCCGCTTCGAATCGTATCAGTCACCTCCCCGCCTGCAAGGACTGCCCCCGATACTTCAAATATCGCGGCAATACCCAATGCTTGCGGGATAGTCAACGTCCCTGCACCCACCGAAGTACCAAAGGAGTTGGCGACATCGTTACCACCGATATTGAATGCCATAAAGACACCAAAAGCGGTCGCCACAATGAATAGCGTCGTTTGCTGACGCATGGTGTAATCTAAACCCCACCACAAGAAGTAGGAAGTCATCGCAATCAGTAAAATGGCAAAAAATAGATTGATTCTCATAGAGCCAACTGGCTTGACTGACTCTGTAGAACTGCTGCTAATACCCATACGTTAGTACGTCCTGCGTAAGCTGATTAAAATTATATGAGGTTGATAATATTGCGCTGCTACTCACAGTGCTTGTTACGGCATCTAATGAAGTAGCATATATAAAATATACAACATGCGGTTAGAAGATTTTGAACCGACTAGAGAGAAAGTAAATAATACATCCTTCAACATGTCACAAAGCCGCAAGTGATATTGCCAAATCGTCTGATTACAGCATCTTGCGGCTTATATATTTCTTAGCGATATTTGTGGTACTACTAACAGCTATTGTAACAATTTTTGTCGTAATTATTAAGTTATCTATACTAAATAACCAAAACACGTTGTTTGCTAAATTAAAATTATTATTTAGCAGGAGCTGTTTTGCGCTCTATTATATTAAATATGAGCACATAATGCATGATGATATTGCGAGATTTGTAACTGCTAGTGTATACGGACAAGACCACACTCTGTAAAAGACAGGATAACTCGAATATGTTTCGAGCCATCCTACTTAGGAAATACTTGAAAAACACTTGGAAAATACAATTATATGAGCCTATAAGAATCCTTAAAACTCATTCATTTTTGAGAACTATTTGCTTTCAGAAAATGCAGACAACTGCTCAATAGCATGATCTAACACGTCTAAACGCGCTTGACGTTTTTCATTGGTCGCAATAACACACCATGGTGCTATCTTGGTATCCGTGCGTGCCAGCATATCTGCTGCAGACTGCACATAATCTGACCATTTATCACGGTTACGCCAGTCATCATCTGTCAGTTTAAATTGCTTATGTGGTGTTTCTTCACGATCTTCAAACCGTTTAAGCTGCTCTTTTTTATCAATCGCTAACCAATACTTGATAACCAACGTTCCTGCTGCTGCCAAGTCCGCCTCAAAACGATTGATCTCATCATATGCTCGTTGCCATTCATCAGTCGACGCAAATCCTTCAATACGCTCAACCAACACGCGCCCATACCACGTACGATCAAAAATGGCGATACGGCTAATACGATTGGTTTGCTCGTCAGGCAATCTTGTCCAGAAACGCCACAAGTAAGGATGCTGAGTCTCATACAACATCGGCGCGCCAATATTATAAATTTGATACTCGCGGGGATCTAGCGGTGCGACCAACCTCTTGATTGCACCGCCCTTGCCAGCAGCGTCCATTCCTTCAAAAGCAAATACAACATGCTGGCCTTGGCGTGCACGTAACAATTCAGCGAGCCTTGCCTGCTTCTCTGCCAATGCCTCACGATAGTCGGACTTACTGATTTTTTTATCTTTAATAGACGTCAGCTGCTTAGGTATCGGTACAGGCTCAAACTGTTTTTGTTTAGTATCTGAGTTAATTTTCAGTGTCTCGGACTGAGAATGGTTTTCTGACGTTTCCTTGTCACTGTCATTGCTATCTGCCTGACTACTCACCAGCGCGGTTTGCATAGCGTGTAGCACCAAGTGACAAAAGTTATCAGCAGCCTCTAACTTATCGTCACCATCAATGATGACCCAATCATCCTGTTGACGCAGCAAGGTTGCAGCCACCTCATTAAACTTTTCGATGACTTGCTTATTATGCCAGTCAATTTGATACAAAAACTGCGGATCTGCTTCATCATCCTCTAAGCGACTGTGTAACGTTTCGATATCAACATGAAACCAGCATTTTAGTAATTTGGTTTGATTAGAAATGAGATCCTTTTCAAATGCTTTTAGCGTATCTAACTGCTGCTGTAGATAGTCTTGCCACTGAGCGATAGGAAGCGAATTTTTATCTGTCTGACCTTTATCATTTGATAATGTTTCAAGGTTCTCACTATCTGATGTCGCTAGTCGCATGACGTTGTATAATAAATCAGCATACCAGTTGCCGAAATATACCATGACATCACCATGGCGCGGCATTGCGCTAGTATGTGCTTGCCAAATAGGCTGATAGCTCAATGGCGAATGACCAATGGTAGCCTCAACTTTAAGCAGCCTTGGATCCACCCATTGCCGTAACTGTTTAACGGCGGTACCTTTACCCGCTTGCTCCATTCCGTTAACTAGTACTAACAGGCCTGTTGGCTTATTGAGGGTCGGCGGCGTTTGCTGGCGAGTGGCTTTTAAAGCATACTGAGCTGTTACCAATGCCAGTCTAAGTGAATCTTCATCCAGTGAAAACTGACTTAAAGGATTGGGCTTTAGACGCTGCTCCACAACTTGCTCACTAAATTGTGTACTTACCGCTTGTGGTGCTTTTGGTTCAGTAGTATCATTTTTTTTAGACATGATTACACTCGCTATTATTGTTATTGGTCTGCTTTACCGTTGAGTGACTTATGGGATAGCTATTAATAGGACAACTCTTAATATTTCTGACTCATCGCTCATTTTTATCTCATTTAATCATAGCACTGCGCCAATCGAGTAAATAATATTGCTGTGTAACAGATTGATATTTGTATTCTTAATTATTTTCTTTTAAGGTGAACACAATTTTGGGTATAGGATAGAACAGTTGTTGAAAATTTTATAACCCTGAACCACTATATTTAAAACAACCATACTCAAATTTAATTACCCTTTACTTCTACAGGATCTACTGCCATGACCGCTTTAGCTGATTTACAACAGCATTTGACACGATTTTGGGCGATGCCTCATCACCAAAATGATGAATTAAATGCTAAGCTCAAAGAAGTACAATCATGGCAACAAGCACGTCTGCAGCAGACGCATCGCGAGCTATTTGAACAACCTAAAAACCAACTAATGGCCGATTACTTCCTCACCCAACTGTATGGTGGCGAAGAGTTCAAGTTATTAGCAGAGCAATTGGCACGTATCCTGCCAAAAGCGAAAAAGCTAGAACGTCTTGCCAAAGAGTCAGCTCTAGAGGCTGGTAGCATGGGTATCCAAGCAGCAATTTTTGCCATTGAGCTAGATCTGCATTTAGCCCAGTGGTTACTCGCTCAAGATTTGCCAGTGAACGAAGAGAACATGCTAACCGCCTATCGAACTGTCGATGAAGAAGACGAGCGCCGAGTTCAGATTGCCAATTTAAAAGACGTCTGTTATCGCACAGACAAACATCTAAATTCGTTTATGCTCAAAAAAGCCTTTGCACTAGCAAAAAGTACAGCCTATCGTCATGGCTACCAGCCGCTTTATGATTTTATTGATACAGGATTTAAGGCCATGAAACCTCTGAGCAGCGTCAGCGATTTTATTGAGCCGTTCTGCAAGCGTGAGCTGTCCATTATTGATCAGGTTCATGATACGGATAATGGCAGTAAGCCAGTAGCGTTTGGTGTATCATAAGGTCAATATGTTGAATAGCCAATTGACGCTTACTATTTAACGATTTCCTCCGATAAAGACAATCATAAAAATAAATTCTAGGACAACATGATGACTGATAATTCAAAAGATAGCAGCACTCCTTCTAATCAAGCCACAACAACGAATGGTCATTTGCAAGACAAACTGGTAAAAGACAGTATTGCTCATAATCAACAGATTAGCGCGCAGATATTACGCAACCAAACAACCAATGTCGTACCGAGCAGGAATAATAGCGTTGCTAGTGATGACAATAGCGACTTTACTAAAGTTCAAGACCTACCAACTGGAACGCCACAAGGCCAACAAACCACTATGCCAAACAACGATCAAACGACTCGCACAAACCCTTCAGAGCAAACCATAAAACAAACGCTATTCAATCAGCGTGATGATATCAATAATCCGCACACGCCTGAAACAGACGGCAACGAGCAGACGCATTTTGGTTATAAGACCGTCAATAAAGCAGAAAAACAAGCACGTGTGGCTGACGTATTTACCTCTGTTGCCAAAAAATACGACATCATGAATGACTTGATGTCATTTGGTATTCATCGTCTGTGGAAGCGCTATGCGATTAGTCTATCGGGCGTGCGCGCTGGTCAACATGTCCTTGATATCGCGGGTGGTACAGGCGATTTGGCCAAAGTATTTAGCCGTGAAGTTGGTAGAAATGGCCACGTGGTACTATCTGATATCAATGCTGCGATGCTAGAAGTAGGCCGTGAGCGCCTAATCAATGCTGGTTGTAATAACGTTGACTTTGTATTAGCAAACGCTGAGACATTAGCCCCTTTTGATGATGAAAGCTTTGATTTGGTAACCATTAGCTTTGGTTTGCGTAACGTCACAGACAAAGATGCCGCGCTAAAGTCTATGTATCGCGTCCTAAAGCCAGGTGGTCGTCTATTGATTTTAGAATTCTCCAAACCAGTATTTGAGCCACTATCTAAAGCCTATGATTTGTATTCATTTACCGCACTGCCAGTGATGGGTAAGCTGATTGCTAATGATGCTGAAAGTTATCAGTATTTAGCTGAGTCAATTCGTATGCATCCTGATCAGCAGACACTTAAGCAGATGATGCAACAAGCTGGGTTCGAGAACTGTGATTATCATAACTTGACTGCTGGTATCGTGGCTGTCCATCGCGGCTTTAAAGCGTAACGATAGAGTACGATTTGCAAGACTATTACGTTTAACAGACCCTATTGAACCTAACACGAACACACGATGCGCTGATGCAGCTAATGCGAAGGCGCTCACTTACCGATGCGAGAGCCTTATGCTGACTGTCCTTCTATTAGCTGGTGCCGAAAAGCTAATTAACATTGCCATTGCTAGTGATGAGATTACCAAAGCAGGTTTAGCGCCGCTTGCAGGTAAGGTGTTACGTCTTAATATGGGAATGCCTGAGATTCATTTAGACATCCTGTTCACTCATGAGCGTTTGCGCTTTGAGCCAGTCACGACAGAGAGCATATTTGAGCCAAGTGGCCAGATGAATGAGCGCCAAAGAGCCGGCATGGAGCGCGCACGTTTTGGTCACAGTCGTCCAGACTGTACCATCACCGTAGACAATGCCGCTCAACTGCTCAGTCTGATGCGCGGCGCTGAAGGTAACTTACCAATCGCTGGTGATTACAAGGTGCTGATGCAGCTCAAGCAACTGGTTGCAGGATTTGACCCTGACGTGGCTGGACAGCTTGAGCCTTTTATTGGTAAACCAATGGCTAGCCAGTTACACCTTCTTATCTCTCAGCTCAAAGGTAGCTGGCGTCATAGTGCCAAACGTGCTTTTGATGACGTCAGTGATTGGGCCAATGAAGTAGCTGGCAATAGCACACCTGACCCTATCGAGGTGGCTGAAGCAAATGATCTTAAGCAGCTATTGTTAAAATTACGTGCTGACGTCGAACGAGAAGAAGCCAAACTTGCTGCTATCAAAGAAGAGCAAGCTCAGTTTCTTAATAACTCGTTTCATCAATAGCCGATTGTCTCAATCATAAATGAACGCTATTACCGATGGCACTATTTATGATTAAGCACAACGCCTACCCCATTTTCGTCTTTGTTTAGAGTACCTAACCTCATGCTATTATCGCACCGCGCTCGTCTACTTGAGCTTTGGCGTATCGCCGCAATGTATCGCCTTGATACCCATTTTTCTATCGAAGAAGCACCGCAGCTGCAGCCTTTGGCGCGATTAATTCGCATGCATCCAGCAGCATGGGGCAAGAAGCACCAACCAAATGCGATTAAGTATGCGCTTGAGGACATGGGTACGCTGTTTTTGAAACTTGGCCAGTTACTCTCAACGCGTCGCGACTTGGTACCGCCTGAGATTATCGCTCAATTGATTCAGTTGCAAGACAAAGTTAAGCCTTTTGACGCTGATATTGCTGTCGCTCAAATTCAGCATCCTAAACATGGTCTTGGCCAGTCTATTGAAACCTTGTTTGCTCGATTCGATATCAAACCGTTAGCGGCTGCTTCTATCGCCCAAGTTCATACTGCTGCCCTACATGATGGGCGTGAAGTTGTGGTAAAAGTGGTTCGCCCCGATATTCGCACTGTGATTGTTTCTGACTTTGAGCTACTGCGAGAATTGGCAAGCTGGGCATCTGCACGAATTGAAGCGGCACGTGCCATTCATATCATCGATATTGTCGAAGACTATCGGCAAGTCATGCTCAATGAGCTTGATTTGACGCTTGAGGCTGATAATACTACTCAGATGCGCAACAACTTCTTGGGTTCAGCACTGATGTATGTGCCTGAAGTATATGATGCTGCCAAAAATGTGATGGTCATGGAGCGTATCCAAGGTGTCCCTATCTCACAAGTTGAGATGTTTGATCAGTTAGGTTACGACCGTGCAGCGCTTGCAGAAAAAGGCCTAACGATATTTTTCACCCAAGTCTTCCGTGATAACTTTTTTCATGCTGATATGCATCCAGGCAATGTGTTCGTAGAGACACCACCTGTGCAAACCTTACATGCAGGTATGGCAGCAGTTGATTTAGGTCATGAACCACGTTATATCGGGCTTGATTGCGCCATCATGGGCACTTTATCAAAAGATGATCAGCTCATCGTGGCGCGGATGTTACTTGCCGTAATGAACAATAACTTCACCGCCGTAGTTGATATTGTTAGCCGTGCAGGTTGGATACCACCAAATGCTGATAAACATGCCCTGATGCGTGATATGAAACGTACCGTCGGCCCTATGCTACAAAAATCAATCGATGATATCGACTTCGCTGGCGTACTGATGCAGATTTTGGACATTGCGCGTAGACATCATATGAGTATCCCGCCGCAGCTGATGCTTTTGCTAAAAACCTTGGTCCATGTGGAAGGACTCGGTCGTGATTTATATCCTGATCTAGACATTTGGTCACTTGCCAAGCCAATTCTAAGCAGTTGGATTAAAGAGCAATTAGATCCTATGCGTAATCTACAACAGCTGCGCCAACAACTTCCTGAAATACTCCTGTCTACTACTGATATTCCTAAACTATTAGATCAAGGACTACAAAGCCTTGCCTCACAGGGCTCTCGCCAGGACAGTCAACTACGCGAGATACAACAGATTCGCGCTGACATGCTAAACGACCGTCGTCGTGATTGGTTGGCACTCGCAGGGTTTGCTATTTTTATCGCTATCGCTACGCAAGTTATCGGCTGGCTATCACCTATATTTTATATACTGGCTGTTCTAGTGGTTGTTTGGCGAATTTTAGCTTAGAAATCAGATTTATTTTTATTCAATCAGTTCAGAAAATTTTCATAATTTCAGATTTAAACAAAAAAATGCGCCTACTTCTCATTAAAAGTAGACGCATTTTTTTATTGAATACTGATTACTATAACATCTGATCTATTGCCATCTGTGTCAGTACGCGGCCACGAGCAGTTCGCAGCACATAACCTTGTTGAATCAGATACGGCTCAATCACATCTTCAAGCGTACCACGGTCTTCAGCCATCGCTGCTGCCACTGCTTCAACACCCGCAGGACCACCGTCAAAGCGCTCGTGCAATATTTCGATATAACGTCTGTCTAGATGATCAAGACCGCGTCTATCCACTGCCAGCATATCTAGCGCACTACCTGCAATCGCGCCGTTAATACTACCGTCGCCTCTTACCTCAGCATAGTCACGCACACGGCGTAATAGGCGGTTAGCAATCCTTGGTGTACCGCGTGCACGGCGCGCAATCTCTACAGCCCCGTCTTCACTCATTGGTACACGCATTAGACGTGCTGCGCGACTGACAATCGTCGTTAGATCAGCAATATTGTAAAACTCAAGGCGCTGTACAATTCCAAAACGGTCACGTAGTGGTGACGTCAATAGCCCTGCTCTAGTGGTTGCTGCTACCAAGGTAAATGGCGGCAAATCAAGCTTGATAGAACGCGCAGCAGGCCCTTCACCAATCATAATATCTAATTGAAAATCCTCCATCGCTGGATAAAGAATCTCTTCAATAACCGAGCTTAGACGGTGAATTTCATCAATAAACAGTACGTCACCCGCTTCTAGGTTGGTCAGCATGGCTGCCAAATCTCCTGGGCGCTCGAGCACAGGCCCTGAAGTAGAACGCAGATTACCACCCATTTCACGAGCGATGATATTGGCGAGGGTCGTCTTGCCCAGACCTGGTGGACCAAATATAAGTGTGTGATCTAGCGCTTCGTCACGGCCACGAGCAGCACCGATGAACACTTCCATCTGCTCACGTACCACCGGCTGACCAATATACTCGGCCAATAATGCTGGTCGGATATTGGCATCAGGAGCGTCACTTGCACCTTCTAGCGGATTAATTAAACGATCTTGCGTCATAGAATTTATCATTATATTAAAAAATTAGTTAACAAATAGCATAACCAAACGCTGCGCATAAGTCATGCAAAACCTCATTAAGCGAGCACTAAAACGAAAATAAGCGACATTTAATGTCGCTTATTAATTTAATACACTATGTGGTTGTCATCGATAGACGGCTAATTAATATGAATTAAAAGCCAGATAACTGCTGTAAAGTAGCTTTTAATAAGCCTTGAGTATCAGCAAAAGTATCTCCTTTACTCTTAGCAGCTTTAATCGCTAGCTGAGCTTCTTTTTCTTTGTAACCCAAGCTAATCAACGCGCCTTCTACTTCAGCGATGATACTGCCTTCGTGAGAAATCGTGGTTTCTTGAGGCGTCAATTCAAACGCACCATTATCAACGTCGATATTCTTTAACTTATCTTTTAGCTCAATTAATAAACGTTGCGCCGTCTTTTTACCAATACCTGGGATACGAGTCAATGCCGTCTCCGACTCTTGTTCGACGTGCATTTTTAGCTCAGCTGCTGACATTGCCGACAGCATAGCCAAGGCCATTTTTGCTCCAACACCATTAATTTTAATTAACTGGCGAAAGACATCTCGTTCTTTTCGATCGATGAAGCCGTATAGCAATTGGGCATCTTCGCGAACATGGAAATGTGTCCAAATGCTGGCTTGTTCGTTAAGCTGTAACTGACAAAATGAAGGCAATGGCAGTTCGATATCATAACCCACACCAGAGGTCGTAATGATACAAGCAGTCGGTGCCATCAAGTACTGCACCTGTCCGGTAATCAATCCAATCATTATTTACGACCTCTTATGTAAAATATTATAAAATCAGCTGCTACTTCATGATTAACAACTACGTTCTACAATACAGTCTTATTGATAAAAATTTACCATACCTTCAAGACTGGTTGGGCGAATTTTATGTGCTTGACCTGCAGAGCCGAACGCTTCAAAACGATTGGTACAGATATCTGACATCGCTACCATAGATGCTTTAAAGTATTTACGCGGATCAAATTCACTTGGATTTTTTGCAAGGAATTCGCGGATAGCACCAGTTGATGCCAGACGTAAATCCGTATCGATATTTACTTTACGCACACCATGTTTGATCGCTTCAACAATTTGTTCAACTGGCACGCCATAAGTTTCGCCGATATCACCGCCATTTTCATTAATAACTTTTAGCCATTCTTGTGGCACTGATGAAGAACCGTGCATGACAAGGTGGGTATTAGGAATACGGGCATGAATCTCTTTTACACGCTCAATAGATAAGATATCGCCTGTCGGTGGACGTGTGAACTTATAGGCACCATGGCTAGTACCGATAGCAATCGCTAACGCATCGACATTGGTATCTTTTACAAACTGCTCAGCTTCATCAGCACTGGTCAATAGTTGCTCATGATCTAGCACACCTTCAGCGCCAGAGCCATCTTCTTCGCCAGCCATACCAGTTTCAAGACTACCTAGGCAACCGATTTCGCCCTCTACAGAGACGCCGCAAGCATGAGCCATCTTAACAACTTCCCGCGTGACGCTAGCATTGTAATCATAGTCCATTGGCGTTTTGCCATCTTCACCAAGTGAGCCGTCCATCATCACTGATGAGAAACCTAATTGGATTGAGCGTTGGCAAATAGCTGGTGACATACCGTGATCTTGATGCATTACCACTGGAATATGTGGCCATTCTTCGATCGCAGCGATAATCAAATGACGCAAAAATGCTGACCCTGCATAGTTACGTGCGCCTGCACTGGCTTGGACAATAACAGGTGAATCACAAGCATCCGCAGCCATCATGATTGCACGCATTTGCTCTAAGTTATTGACGTTAAAGGCAGGAACACCATAGCTGTGTTCAGCGGCATGATCTAGAAGTTGACGTAAGGATATTAGGGCCATAAGACGCTCTCTGATTAGATTTTGAATAGTATTTTAAAAAACAGCTTGATAGCAATCATTTCACTGTATATTCGACCATACTGACCGTATATAGGCTAGTGAAAGTCTGAATGATATTGGATATGATTACCACGCGGTGATTATAGCAAAAATTGTTCTGTCTTCGTAGCAGTTGACCGACTATTTATCAGTCTATACCGTCTCTTGATACCAGTTTAATTTTTATAAACTGTCACTTTATAAACTACCACAATGACATACAACGCAAAAAGCCTTGGCAATCACCAAGGCTTTTCTAGTATTTTGAGGCTTATAAAGCAATGACTATTCTTAAAGGTTACATATCAATCGATAGCTTCCCAGTAAATCAGTCATTATAGTGCTTAGTTATCGCGTAGCTTAGTACTGTTGCTCTGCATCAACTGCAACATCATTTGCGCCATCAGCAACAGCGTTAGCGCCATCAGCGACAGCTTCAGCAGTATTTTCAACCGCTGTGTTAGTGCTTTCAGCAATAGCATCGCCAGTGTTTTCTAGAGCGTCTGTCGCAGCTGCACCAGCAGTGTCAGCGCCTTCGGCAACTTCAGTACCAGCGTCTTGAGCAGCAGCTTCAGCTTCAGCAGCAGCAGCTTCTGTTTCAGCGGCAGCAGCTTCAGCGTTTGCAGCAGCATCATCGCCAGCAGATTCAACAGCAGCTTCAGTGTTTTCTTCTGTTTGTTGGCTACATGCAGTGATTGCAAAGGTACCAGCAAGTACGCTAGCAAGTAATAAATGACGTTTTAACATAATAAACCTCTCGTAAATAATGCATGTCAAAATACATGGTCGCGCTATTTTATAGAGTGCGAATCAGACATGCAATAATAATTTTCAGTATATAAATAAATAATGACTGCTTAATAATAATCGATGACTATTGCACTTACTTATGCTAATAAAAACAAGCAAATCAACAGCCAAAATATTATTTTTACAGACTACCTTAGTTATTTAAAGTTAGTTGTACGTCTAATGTTACTAAGCTACAGAGTATCGTTAATTAGTTAGGCATCTATTTGCAGCGCAGCGACTGCCGGAAGTACTTTACCTTCAACAAACTCTAAAAACGCACCGCCACCTGTTGACATATAACTCACGCCTTCAGCAACTTGATATTTATCAATAGCTGCTAACGTATCACCGCCGCCCGCGATAGAAAAACCATCGCTGTCTCTTACAGCAGTAGCTAATATCTGTGTGCCTTGCCCGAAAGCATCGACCTCAAATACACCCACTGGACCATTCCATAAGATAGTTTTTGCATTGATAATAGCATCGGCAAGCTGCTTTGCGCTTTCTGGTGCGATGTCCAATATCATGTCATTGTCACCGATCGCATCAACTGATTTGATCGTTGCAATGGCTTTTTGCAATGAGCCAGTAAAGTCAGCGAAATCGATGTCATTTTTATCAGCGACTACGACGTATTCAGGCAGCAAAATTTCAGTCTTGGTCATAATGTCACGTGCAGTATCGAGCAAGTCTGCTTCGTACAATGAGGCGCCAACACTGTGACCTTGTGCTGCTAAGAAAGTGTTAGCAATACCGCCACCAACGATAATCTGTGTGCAAACTTCAGCCAAGCTGTGTAGCACTTCTAATTTGGTTGATACTTTTGATCCACCAACGATAGCAAGCATTGGTTGTGCTGGTGTTTCAAGCGCTAGGCTCAAAGCATCAAGTTCAGCAGCTAACAATGGCCCTGCACACACAGTTTTGTCTGCTTGACGCATTGCTTGCGTAACACCTTCTGTTGATGCCTGTGCACGGTGCGCTGTACCAAAAGCATCCATTACAAACACATCGCACAAATCAGCGTACTTTTTCGCTAGTGTGGCATCGTTTTTCTTTTCACCGTCATTGAAGCGTACATTTTCTAATAGAACCACTTCGCCAGATTTTACATTGGCACCTTGGGTAAGATAATCGCTATTAAGACGTACAGGCGTCGATAGTTGCGAGCTTAATTTTTCCGTCAGATAGTCAGCAACTGGTGCTAATGAATATACAGCTTCAGGATTGCCTTCTGTTGGGCGGCCTAAATGTGAGCAAACAATTACCGCAGCGCCTTTTTCGAGCGCCATCTTGATGGTAGGAAGACTGGCCTGCAAACGCGCATCGCTTGTGACCTTACCGCCTTTAATAGGCACATTTAAATCTTCTCGAATCAAGACCACTTTATCCGTTAAGTTCAACTCACTCATACGCAAAAAATTCATTACCTGCTCCTATGCATCAATATATCTGTTAATTTGCGATTACTGTCGTTACTGATGTGACCGTTATAGTCAGCTCTATATAAATCGGATTCAGTGCTAAACTCGATCAATCTACTATTTTGTAGCATTCTCGCTCGCCTGCTTTATAACTACGCTATTTTATATCTAAGCTATATAGTCACTATCAGCTTTATTGCTTTTTAATGTCTTTTTAACGCTTGGCTCTGACACTTATCAGATCACTCTGATGAGTCGATCAAGTAAGCAGAATTCAGCGGCGGTGTATTCTACCAGTTTTCTAGCGCAGTCTCACAAGCAACCTGACACAAATCTCAGCACGTTTAAAATATTTAGTCTAAATTCTCAGACCGTTATTCGATGGCAACAATTGCAGTTGCTAGCTTTAAGCATAGTCAATAAACCGTAACATTTCGTGGTGGTACTCAGCAGTCAAGCTCTTTATGATAGAAACATTGACAATAAAAATAATCCATTAGGAGAAAATAATGAGCATCAATTTAGACACTTCCAAGCAAAATCTATTAGAACTAAAAGATGAGTATGAGTCTCGCATTAATAAAATTGAAGATCATATTCAGAATCCGCAAGATGATCTCAATGAACACTGGGAAGATCAGGCCATATCCTATCGTCAAAACGACATGCGCAAAAATTTGATGAGCGAGGCGCGTCAAAGCTTAATCTATGTCGAAAATGCATTGAGTCGAATTGAAAATGGTACTTATGGCGAGTGCGAAGTCTGCGGCGAGCCAATCGAAGAGCAACGCTTAGAAGCGCTACCCTATGCCACCTTATGTATGGAACACGCTGAGTAGCGCTGTCATATTAATACTCTATTGTAAGACTATTGCTACTCTAAAACCTCTCTAATAAGAGTACTTCAAGTAGGTATTTTCCATTTGGAAAATGCCTGCTGCCATTCGTGACAGCGCTGAGATATGTCCGCTACTGGCAAGTCCATGATATCCCCAACTACTGCTACAAGCGCAATGGGCAAATCTACTAACTCTGATATATTTTCTGCGGTTAATCCGCCTATTACACATATTGGTATGCCTTGCTGACACCCTTCCACAAGCTGCTGACGCGAAATGATATTAGCATTTGGCTTAGTTGTAGAAGTAAATACAGCACCCATCGCAGCATAACTTGCGCCGTCATTTTTTGCTTCTTTAATCAGCGCTACATCACCATGGCAGGTACGACCGATGATTTGATGCGGTGATAGAGACTGTAGAGCATCACCGATACTGCCGTCTGTTTGACCAAGGTGTACCCCAACGCCAAGCTTTTCGGCCAACTTCACGTCATCATTAATAACAACTGGCACGTTATACGTTTTAGCTAACTCAACGATTCTTTGCGCCTCATCAAAAAGCTTCAAAGCTCCATCAGGTAGACTAAGAACTTGCTTACGACGAATTTGTAATAGCGCAATTAATCCTGTCGATAAGGCTGCTTCTAGCTTTTGATATAACAGCTCAAACTCATCGTCGTTCGTCAATAGATATAGCTTAGGTGTAGGAGAAGAGAATGGTGAATGACCCATAGCGTGTATCCTTAATTCTTAAATTCAACACAATAAAAAAGCTGTTATATGATATAACAGCTTTTTTATATATTTAGAACAGATAGCTTATACTGTACGGCGTGTAGCCAAACTATTTAAGATATTTTTAGCATCGCCCCAACGTGTTGCTGAGCTGTTTGCTCCTAAGATAACAATAATTGCAGGACGATTATTGACCCGAGTTTCCATTACCACACAACGTCCGGCTTCATTGATAAAGCCTGTCTTAGAGATACCGATTGGATAGCTGCCGTCACGGACCAACGTGCTAGTATTACTGGCTTTATAGGTACGGTTACCACTTGAGTAGTTTGAGACAAAAAAGTCATAGCTCTTAGTGGTAGAGAAACGACGAATCACATCATAGTTACCAGCGGCACGTACCATTTTGACCAAATCTTTTGACGAAGCTACGTTGCGCTTATCAAGTCCAGTTGGATCACCAAAAAATGCCGTATTCATGCCCAAATCTTGTGCTTTACGATTCATTGCACGCATAAAAGCATCATAGCCACCTGGGTAGTTACGCGCTAGACTCTTCGCCGCTGGGTTTTCAGACTTCATCAACGCCATCAATAGCATCTCAGCACGGTTTAAACGATCACCTGATTTCAAACGCGAGCTTGCACGCTTAGGACCAACAAAATCTTCTGGATCAAGCGTAATTTCTTCACGCATATCAAGACCAGCATCCAACACCACCATAGCCGTCATAACCTTGGTGATACTAGCCATTGGGCGCGCGATATCAGCATCTTTTTCGTAAATAGATTCGCCAGTTTCAGCGTCGATCACCGCAACACTACGTGAATCCGTACTAATCGGAATCATATCGCTGCTACCAAATGCCCCACGATAAGTTGTGTTATAGCGGGCACTATTGGTGTTATTACTACTAGCAAAACTATTAGTATTCGTAATATTGGTAGTGCCGTAGCCATTATCGACTTTCTTAATAGCAGAGCCATTAGACTTGTACATTATGTTGCGGGCTTCAGACAAGCTATCAGCACCGCCCCAGCTCAGGCGGGCACTAGAGGCAGTGTCAGTGCTACCATTAATTGTAAGTGCGGCTTGTGCAACACTGCCCAAACTCAATGAAATCATAGCAGCGATCAATTGCTGTTTGGTTAATGGTAGTTGCTTCATTATGCCTCCTGCTGTCGCTATTACGCCAGTTACATATTGTCTGACGCCAAAAACGTACGTAGCGTTTATAGATGTGTTTGTAAGTACTCACATAGAGCTTTTGTATTTTTAGTGTATCATGGTTTACATTTAAGTTTAATCTATCAAACTGATTTAGTAGTTTTTTTTGGCTTCATTCAAACTTTGCTACAACCAATTTATATTATAGAAACATCAATTCACACTGCAGCAATATAATTTAACTTCGAATGTTATGATTACTCGTATTTTGTTATATTGATCAGCGGTATTTTGAATATACAAAGATAACAATAATGGTTGAAATATATTCGTTTTTTATACTATTTGAACCTAATAAAGCGTTCATTCTGACAATCAATAAAGAGTATGGTTATGATTAAAGTATTAGTGGTAGATGATCATGATTTGGTACGGATGGGTATTAGCCGTATGTTGTCAGACAGCCCCGATATTGAAGTGGTAGGTGAAGCAGACAGCGGTGATATGGCTATCAAACAAGCCAAACAACTACATCCTGATGTGATTTTGCTAGACGTCAATATGCCGAATATTGGCGGGCTTGAAGCAACCAAACGTCTGATACAACTCGACATAGGTATCAAGATTTTGGCGGTCAGTAGTATGTCTGCACAGCCCTATCCCTCAATGCTGATCAAAGCAGGTGTGAATGGTTACATTACCAAAGGCACGCCGCTTGATGAAATGATACGTGCGGTCAAAAAGATTTATCAAGGAGGTCGTTACTTCAGTCAAGACGTCGCTGAACAGTTAGCGGATGTTTTATTGTCTGATAATGCAAACTCACCTTTTGACTTATTAAGTGACAGAGAAAAACAAGTGGCCATGATGGTTGTTAATTGTCAAAGCCCTCAGCAAATAGCTGATCAATTGTTTGTTAGTGTCAAGACTATTAATACGTATCGCTACCGTATTTATGAAAAAGTTGGGGTTGATAGTGATGTTAAATTGACTCATTTGGCCATTCGTCATGGTCTGATTCAACCATAAACCATTTTAGCGTTTATTTTATTACGGCCAGTTTATGAACCCTGCTACCAATCTTAGCTCTGCCATTACTCGTTATGTACATCATGACGATACGCTTCCTCTGCCGCAGTTGCGTAAGTTGGGGCTGATCTATAGCAGCTATCGCTTCGTTGTTAGCCTGTTCTCTATGCTCATGCTATACATTAGTGCTCGTACAGGTGATGGCACTTCTTTACCGAGTTTTTTACAACAAACGACTCTAAGCTTCTATGTACTGTTAAGTTTGATACTGCTTGGATTATTTTATGTCGTTACAAAACATATGCGCCGCCAACTGGCATTCGGACTGGCCTTAGACGTTATTATATTAAGTCTACTGCTCTACACGACAGGCAACCCTGATTTGCAGTTAACCATGCTATACATGGTGGTCGTCGCGGCTAGCTTTATGCTACTACATGGCTCACAAGCGTTGGTTATTACTTTACTTGCCATCATTCTCGTTATTTATCAGCAGTTTTTTTACGCTATTGCTAACAGCATGAGTCTAGCCAATCTAGGTGATGCGCTACTGATGTCGGCGAGCTTTTTAGCAGTGGGCGGTTTGAGTTGGTCTATCTCTCAACGATTGGTACAGCTTGAGAAAGTCGCGGCAAACCATGCTAAGGAAGTCGAGCGACTAAACGTGATTAATCAAGAGGTCATCACACAGATGGTGAATGGTGTTATCGTTATCGATAAGCAACATATTGTCTTAGCAAACCTTGCCGCACATCAATTGCTGAGCCTTTCTCTTGTCACGCCTGTCACAGCACAGAATACCCTTGACGATACAAAAGAGACTCATAACAAAGCACTTCTCTCCAATTTTGAGCAGCAACTCAATAAGCAGCATACACAGTTATTTAATGCCTGCTTGTCGGTAGCATCTGGGCAGTCACGCGCTTTTACCTACGATGTGCCAGCTGTGGCAAATGCCTCAATATTTGGCAAATTACGCGTACAGATTATTCCACTAAAAGACGATAGCAAACTTGTCATATTAGAAGATTTACGCCGTGAGCAAGCCAGCGCTCAACAACTGAAACTGGCTTCTTTAGGGCAATTAACTGCCAGTATTGCCCATGAAATCAGAAACCCATTAGCAGCGATATCGCAAGCCAGCCAGCTATTAATGGAAGATGTTGCAGAACAAATGGAAGATGACAGTGCATTAACAAGTGAATCGAATGCTGCCATGACCGGCAACCATGAGCTTTATGAAATGATATTTTCACAGACAAAACGTGTAAACCGTATCATTGAGGATATTTTAAAGCTATCTCGTCAGCAGACGGCTACCCAGCAGGTGCTCGAATTGGCTGAATGGATGCCATCGTTTTTGGAGAATTACTTTCAAGGACACGACATTTTTCTACGAATAAAAACCAAACCCATCATATCATTTGATACTCATCAGTTAGAGCAGATATTGATCAACTTAATTAATAATGGCCTGCGTTATAGTAGCTATTCTCATCCTCATGCTTATGTAGAAATCGACATTTACTGCGCAGACAACGATGTTATAATCGATATATTAGATAATGGTAATGGTGTTAGTGCTGGAAATTTAGAACTTTTGTTCGATCCATTTTTTACAACAGATAAAGCTGGTACAGGGCTAGGGCTCTATTTATCACAAGCATTTTGTGAAGCCAATCAAGCACGTCTACTCTACATTCCTGAACATGAAAAAACATGCTTTCGATTAATTGTGCCTTCTATCAAATCTGATAATAAATTTTATACTATCGAAGAAAATCTTACCTAAATTCATCCTTTGAAAGCTATATTATTTCGAATTAGTTTTTGCAAAATATAATATTTGAAATGAGATTATAGTATCAAATATTTAAGTTCCAACTTTGTATGAAACTATACGCCTATTTAGACCCAGCTATTGATTTTATAGCCATTGAATACGATGAGATGATGTATGACAACAACCGCGCTAGTCGTCGATGATGAAGTAGATTTATGTCGATTGATGCAAATTACCCTAACTAAAATGGGTATCAAAAGTGATGTGGCTTATACATTGTCGCAAGCAAGAACATTTTGGCAAGACAATGACTACGATTTTTGTCTGACGGATTTAAAACTGCCAGATGGCTCGGGACTTGAGCTGGTAAAAGAAATTAGCAATAGCTCTAATATTCCAATAGCGGTGATTACGGCTCATGGCAGCATGGATTTAGCCATTGAGGCATTAAAGCTTGGTGCCTTCGATTTTGTCAATAAACCGCTAGAACTACCACGTCTGCGCCAACTAGTAGAGAATGCCATAAAAGTTATTCATCAAGATAACGAAGTACAGGCCGCACCGGAATGCTCTCCTGAACAAAAAATGCTAGATAGTAGATTGATTGGTAATTCTGCTGTCATGCATCCCCTCAAAAATACCATTTTAAAGCTAGCACGCTCACAGGCACCTGTGTTTTTATCGGGCGCTTCTGGCACAGGTAAAGAAGTGGTCGCCAGATTGATCCATGATTTAAGTCCACGGCGTGATGGCAGCTTTGTACCAGTGAACTGCGGTGCGATACCATCGGAGTTAATGGAGTCGGAGTTTTTTGGTCATAAAAAAGGCAGCTTTACAGGGGCTGTCGCTGATAAACAAGGGTTATTCCAGCAAGCCAATGGTGGCACGCTATTTTTAGATGAAGTGGCAGATTTACCTTTAGCCATGCAGGTTAAATTGTTACGTGCCATTCAAGAAAAAACAGTAAGGGCAATTGGTGATACAAAAGAAGTGCCAGTAGACATCCGCATTTTGTCTGCCACTCACAAAGACCTGAGCCAATTGGTACAAGATGGTGCATTTCGACAAGACTTATATTATCGCATCAATGTCATTGAGCTAAAGCTTCCAACGCTTAATGCACGCCGTGATGATATTCCTGTATTAGCAGACCACTTTTTGGCGATGATTGCTGATGACTGGCAATTAGAGTCGCCGCCGTCATTGACGATGGAAGCCTGCGAACGCTTACAACGCCACGATTTTGCGGGTAATGTCCGTGAACTACGTAACTTACTGGAGCGTGCAGTTACGTTAGCTGAAACCTCATACATTGACGTTAGTCATTTAGGTCTTCCTGACATTGAAACTGAGCTTGTAAATACACAAGAGCAAAATCATAGCTCAGCTATCGATAGCTCTGAGCTACTTGCCCGTAACTTAGAAAATCAAATAGACGTTCAATCTACAGACCAATCTACAAAAGACGGTGAGCAAGTCATTCAATCTAGTCGCAATATAGCGACGCAGGTTGAGCAAAAGGCAACCAATTTACATCCTTATCGTACTAACACCAACCACTACCCTTCAATGGTTCAGCATTCGTCAACTAGTAATGATAGTTCGTCAACCAACGTAGCAAGTACTCATGACGAAGAGTCGCTCCTTGACTCCACCGCCCAACAAGAAACTTCTAAAGACATATCAGGTTTACCAGAATTGTTCGACGGTCAATTACCGCCTCAAGGGTTAGAGCATTATTTGCAGGAACAAGAAAAGCAGCTGATTATCACGGCACTCAAACAAACTGGCTGGAACAAAACCCAAGCAGCTGAATTATTAGGAACCACCTTTCGCTCTTTACGCTACCGTATGAAAAAGCTCGAAATTTCTGAAGATGCGTCTGATTAGCTTCTTTTAAGCGACATCTTCAAATATTTTTAAGCGTTGAATGGTATGTGCTGTTAATTAATTGCTAAGAAAGTCTATTCTTTCGTAGCAATTTTTCTAACAAAGCGAATACCCGAATCAAGCGCGCGCGCCTTTACTAATTCTAATGCTTGCTGTTCCCACGTGTTCTCGCTGCCTGATAAAGTCACATCAGGTTCTACGCCGATCTCGTCTATTTGTTTGCCTGCTGCCGTCATATAATTGGCCACCGTCAATTTGACGGCTTGCTCATCGTTTAACGGTATGACTGATTGTACTGAGCCCTTGCCATAGCTGACTTCACCGATAATAGTAGCGCGTTTTTGTACTTGTAAACTACTGGCAAGCACCTCTGCTGCTGATGCTGAATAGCGATTTTGTAATACCACTAATGGCAAAGGCTTAAGTATCGCATCACCTTGGGTCGATAGTACCCGTGATTTATTTTGACGTGCTTGCACCTGCACCACATCGGTATCATCCATAAATAAACTGGCAACGCTCACTGCTGATGTCAGTACGCCACCTGGATTATCACGCATATCTAGTAAAATGCCTGATATCGGAGCATTTAGGTTAATTAAACCTTCTAATAACTTCTCACGGCTGTTGTTTTGAAACGCCGGTAATTTGACAATGGCAATACCATCAATCAGTTTGGTCTCGATAATCTGCGGATGACTATTATTACGCTGCAACGTCGTTGTATGCTTACGGCGACCAGCTTTAGAAGTAATGATATCTACCTGCGTACCAGCGATACCCGTTAAGAGCTGTTCAACATCATTGACCTGTCGCCCTTCGTCTAGCTTAAACTCATCAACCTGATGCAAATAATCACCAACTGCGATGCCTTTTTTGTCTGCAGGTGAATCATCGATAACCTCTGTCACAACCCAATAACCTGCCTCTGGTCGGTAATTAACCTTAATACCAATATCACCAACGTCACCCTCAGTAAAAGCACGCAGGTTCTCATAAGCTTCTGCGTCCAAAAACTCAGCATGGCTGTCAAGTTTGGTCAGCATACCGCTCATCGCATTGCTAAATAACTCTTCGTCATTGACCGCATCGACGTATTGACGACGTACTAAGTCCACCACAGCCACAAATGTCTTTAGCGTCTCAGGAGAGATAGCATTTAACGATACTTGTGCAACTTCTGCTGGAATGTCCGTATCAATATCATCGGCATCATCTGTTAGCGCGCTTTCATCTGGCACACTATCTATCGAGTCATCTGGCTCATCGGCGACATCTAACATATCAGCAATATTCGATAAATTATCAGCGTCGTTTTCATCCGCTATCTCATCTGCATTTAGACTAATGAGCTGTAAACCGTTTGTAGGATTATTATTTGTAGAAGCTTCCACTGCTGCTTGTGCATTTACGCCCATCGCACAACCAAGCACACCTATTATAATTGCAGGCTGCAAAACCGTGGACGCGACTGACGCCCTCCCTACTGATTTACTTAACCCTTTGGATAAAAAAGAACGTGCAAAAGAAATAGGCTGCATAAAAGAACTCATTTGAATAATAGAGAATACGAATTTATCGTTATATAGCGATTTATAAGATAGCACCAAACGCATATTTCGAACTAGCATAGTATTGCAAGTAAATTAAGTAAAATGTATCACAAAAAAAGGAAAGGATAATAGGTTATCCTTTCCTTTTTGATATCTTCTGGTACAGCTGTCAAGTCAGTATAAACCACAGTCATTCAAGTACTGTGGTTTAACTCGACTGGCCTAGACTGCTGGAACCAATAAGCTCTCACCTGTCATTTCAGTAGGGGCGTCAACGTTCATCAATGATAAAATAGTCGGCGCCACATCACTAAGTTTGCCGCCACGGCGTACTTGTAGCTTTTGCTCACCTACGTAAATTAATGGTACATGTTCTGTCGTATGCTGTGTATGTACTTGTCCGCTTTCATAGTCTTGCATCTGCTCGCAGTTACCATGATCGGCTGTGATAAGCATATCACCACCAGCAGCACGCACTGCTGACTCGATACGGCCAACACATACATCCAAAGCTTCTACCGCTTTTACCGCTGCATCAAAGATACCTGTGTGCCCAACCATATCACCATTGGCATAATTGACCACCAATACATCATACTTACCAGACTCAATCGCTTCTACTAATTTATCAGTGACTTCAGGCGCACTCATCTCAGGCTGTAGATCATAAGTCGCAACGTCTGGAGATGGCACTAATATACGGGTTTCACCCTGATATTCTTCTTCGCGGCCACCACTAAAGAAAAACGTCACATGCGCATATTTTTCAGTTTCAGCAATACGTAGTTGAGTTTTTCCTTGATCCTGCAAGTACTCTCCCAATGTGTTGGCTAAAGACGTTGGGTAGTAAGCAATGCTTGTTTTTGGATTGTCAGCTAGGACATCTGAATACTTAGTTAGCATCACAAATGCCGCCAGTTTTGGCTGTTTTTGACGTGCAAATCCAGAAAATTCATGATCTGGCAAGACAAACGCTTGGGCAAGTTCACGAGCGCGGTCAGCACGGAAATTCATAAAAATAAGTGCGTCGTTATCATTGACAGTATATGGCACTTCATCACGTCCAATTACGGTCGTTGGACTAACAAACTCATCGGTCTCACGCGCTTTATAAGCAGCTTGGACAGCACCATCTGCCCGTGTCGATAGACGATCAGCTTTGCCTTCAGTAATCAGCTCATAAGCTTTTTGCACTCTATCCCAACGATTGTCGCGATCCATTGCATAGTAGCGACCGATGATACTCGCAATCTGTACGCGGCCACCTTCGTAATGAGCATTCAATTTATCAATATAGTCGCGCAGACGATTGATGTACTTATCAGCAGATTTAGGCGGGGTATCACGGCCATCTAAGAAACAATGAATAAAGACATTCTTGGCACCATGGACCAATGCTGAATGACACATGCCTTCGATATGGTCTTGATGTGAGTGGACGCCGCCATCAGAGAGCAAGCCCATAATATGGACGTTACCGCCACGCTCATTAGCCGCTTTTACGGCATTGACCAATGCTTCATTTTTATAGAATTCACGATTGGCAAGTTCACTTGAGATACGTGTTGAGTCCTGATAAAGAACACGCCCTGCGCCTAAGTTCATGTGACCGACTTCTGAATTACCAAACTGACCATCTGGCAAACCAACATCTTCCCCTGAAGCTGAAATAAGCCCATGAGGATATTGCTGATAAATCTTGTCTAAATTTGGCATATTGGCAGCAGCGATGGCGTTATCTTTATCTTCTTCACGATGACCAAAGCCGTCCAATATCATCAAGACATGCGGTATTTTTTTATTCTGTGCACCGTCTTGGTTATTGCTAAGCTGTGTTTTATTATTATCAATAGAGTCTGATGCTTGTTGGGTACTGGTCATATATTACCGCTCCTCGAGTGAATGAACGCCTATAATGCTGTGTAAGGGAATATAAAGCCCTCTATATTAACACACATCTTGAAATAGCTGAAAAACTGAGCATTTTTCGTGAGTTTATGAATAATTTTATAGGGTTATCTTGCGATGATTTTTCTATGCAAGACAATATAAATGCGGCCAATTAACCAAGCTACGTATCAATCTGTAATTCAGACTTGCAATCACTCTTTTCATTGGTTAAGATAAAACTATTCTGAAGTGTTGGCTAGTAGATGTTTATTCCCTGAGCCGATAATGCTTTACCAGGATGTGGTACCTATTGTCTCATTGTGTATGCCTGCACCGCTTGCGGTGTATCAGGAAACCTGCAGAGATGATGACGCATCCGCCCTGAACTTCACGGTTCATGGGTCACCATCTTACAGCGGCACTTCGGTTGTTTCATTCGGTTAGTAAATATATTTCTTACAATTTATTCACTACCACCAAAAAGCCCCTTTCGTCGATGACGAAAGGGGCTTTTTGGTGGTAGTGATTTAACTATATAGTTATTCGTCATTAGCAGACTTGGTAATTTTCTTGACATCTTTAGGGATGTTTTTGGCAGTACCATCAACCGTAGTATGCTGTTTAAACACATCACCAAATGGGTTTTGCTGCTGTTGACCAAATGGATTCTGACCATTCATGCCACCTGCACCACCGAACGGGTTTTGACCGCCCATACCACTAGCACCGCCAAATGGATTTTGACCACCACCCATCTGCTTGGCCATCATTTCCATCATTTTTTGCTGGTTATTCATGACGTAATTATTGGCCAAGTCTTTTAGCTTTTTCTGCACAGGTGGCAATACCACTAACAGCGCCATCAAATCACTAAGTACCCCAGGAATAAGCAATAAAATACCTGCAGCTGCCATCGCGATACTCTTAATCATCGTGGTCTCTGGCGGACGCATCGCAGGGTTCATCATGCCACCAGCTTTCATTTGCTGTGCCATTGGATTAAGAGCAGCCATACCTTTGCGCATCAAGGAGATACCGATAACCGCGGCGATAATAAACCACATAAACACCCACCAGCCGCTCATAAATTGAGCAAGCAAATACCACAGTAGCATCTCGATAATAAACCAAACGATGGCTATACCAACTATCTGACCCATAAAGTGTCGTCCTATAAAATAAAAACCAATAAATTGAGCGCCATGAAAATTAAAATGGCTAACATATGATGTATATGGGGATTGGTTGCTATACTATCAAACTTAAGGCTAATTTTTAAGCCATATAGTCGGTACAATATAATTTGGATACAAGGAAGACAAACGTCAGTGCTACTAGCAGTAGGCTAAGCGAGTCTGACTCCATATCCGATTTCTATAGGACTGTATATAAAATGACAGGTAAGCAAGACGGAATATTATGGCAATTATTATAGGCATTGACCCAGGGTCACGCATGACCGGTTATGGGATAGTACAGCAGACAGGTGACAAGCTGACCTATATCGATGCAGGGACGATTCGTACAGATACCAAAGAGATGCCTGAACGCCTCAAGCGTATCTTTAATGGACTAACCCGTATCACACAGCATCATTTAAAATACGCAGACGAGCCTATCTATACGGCGATTGAGCAAGTATTTATGGCGGAAAACCCTGATTCTGCACTTAAGCTTGGGCAAGCACGAGGTGCAGCGATTGCAGCGATGGTTGCACTAGATTTAGAAGTATCAGAATATACGGCTCGGCAAATCAAACAAGCCGTCTGTGGCTATGGAGCAGCGGCCAAAGAACAAGTGCAAGAGATGGTGTGCCGGATATTAGCGTTAGAAGTCGTACCGCAACAAGATGCTGCCGATGGTCTTGCCTGCGCCATCTGTCATGCTCACTCAAGCCATTCAATGAACAAACTGATATTGAATAGCGCCATGCGTGGCCGCGGTGCTTCTAAAAAGAAAGGCCGTTGGCGTTTGACCGAAGAAGATTTAGGTAACTTACGTTAAAGATCAGCTTTAAAATAGCGAGGTGTTAAAGAAAACAATCGTCAAAATAGATAAACAGCAAATTAGACACCCCATAAAAAACACGCGCTATTAGACGCGTGTTTTTTATGGCTATGAGCATTTCAAAGCTCAAACTACAGTAAGCTACTCTACAACTGCACTTTCAATCACAGCATCCAATATATAGGCATACTTTTCATCAGTAGTATCATCTTTAGTTGGCTCATTAGTCTCTGATAATTCATCGATATATAGTGGATAGCGTTGTAAGCGTAATACTTCTTCGTGTTTGCTGTCATGCTGATAGCCATCGATTTCACCAACGAATACTCGCCACTGTTCTTCGTGAGTTTTAATGCCCTGATCATTATAAGTAATAGGCTTAACTTGTAAGCACTGCTCAGAGTTACCTGCTTCGCAAGGTACAGTTTCAGAGTTTACTGCCCAAAATACTGTTTCACCCTTACTGTTATATTTCGCTTGTGCAGTAAGCCTACCATTCCATACTAAAGTCACATCATCGTCAGTAAACTGGGTCAATACTGGATTATCGCCTTGATCAATTTTGAACTCACTACTGCCCTGCATCAACGTATTCAAGATGTTTTCTGCCATATCTAACTCGCCACAAGACATCTTCGTACTCATACCCTCTTCAGTAGTTAAGGTATGCCCTTTTAACTGATAGCCAGCACTAATCGTATTACAGCCTACGCTATAGCTTAGCGTGTCTTGCCCTTGATACTGGTTGAATGCAAGCGTTACCTGACTGTTGATATTCGCAAATTCAGCCATAAGTTGTTCATTGGCGTCGACTGCACTTACTAACGTCCAACGATGATGAGATAAGGTGGTCGTCAGCTTGTCTTGAGCGGTTAATTCAACAGGTTCTGATTCGTCTGATGTAGGGCTCATACTAGATACTAGACCTTCACTTACGGCTGAGTCTGTCATCTCGCCAGCTTCAGCACCCTGCGATGTATCATTTTCGCTAGACGCCGCTTCTTTTTGACACGCACTTAGCATCAGACTAACTGCCATCATACTGGGTAATAGCAGTAATTTTAACGTTGGCTTGTTTCGGCTACCTACCATATTGCATACCTCTTAGTAAGCTTGTACAACTTATCTCGCGTACCATCTATGTTTCAAAAATCTATTCAAAAGAAGCCATAATTTAAAAGCATTCTTCTTTAGTGAACAATTTAAAAACATAATTGATATAACTAAGCT
>NZ_PJBU01000074.1:0-86185 GCF_002863645.1 Psychrobacter sp. MES7-P7E
TTTTACAGTTACATTCTCAACAACTCTGTACCAATATAAAGGTTGTTCAACAACTAAATAATTTAAGTCATTATTTTTTGCAGCTTGTAACCATAAATCGAAATCTTCTGCCAAAATTCTACTTTCATCATAATTATTTCTTATATACCAATTTTTACGTGCTAATAGCGAAGCATGTAACAGATTAGTCACTCCCTCTAGAATCATTTTTGCATTCATTTGGTAATTATCACCTAATCGCACACCTGTCAGCTCATTATTTTTACCAATGGTAAAACAACCTGTAGTAACGAAATCAACTTCCTTATTACTTTCTAATACTTGTATTTGCTTCTCAAGACGATGGTTACTCATCAAGTCATCAGCATCCATACGTGCAATATAATCATATTTGGCTTCACGAACAATTTGATTTAATCTATAGGGTAATTTTTTATTTAAACCATCAGATATCACCCTGATCCTAGTATCTCTACTCTCAAAATCTCTAGCAATTTCCAATGACTTATCGGAAGAACCATCATCAATTAAAATCAATTCCCAATATTGATACGTTTGAGCTAAAACTGAACATATAGCATCTTCTAGATAGTTTTCTGTATTATAAAATGGAATGCCAATTGAGATATAAGCGCGACTTTTCATCAGAACACCTCAAACATAGGATTGATAATATAAGGACTCAGATTGCTGAACTTTGATGTCGTCAATATGAAATACACCAGGAAGATAAACACACTGATGATATAGACATAAATATTATTTATCTTTTTCAAAACCACAGGCAGTAATAAAATCAAAGTCCATGTGAAATACGAAATGATTCTTTGCGGGCCTGAAGCGCTAGTACCTAACAGCGCTAGCGGTATGACAAAAACTACGCCTGACGCATAAAACATCAATAGCTGTTGAAAGGTCTTATCTTTAATTTTATATACATAGCTTGCAACAATTATGAGAAGCATAAGCACTGTGTAAAACCCAAGTGTCAAAAACCCGCCTGACTCTTCAGATACTTTTGCATAGTCTTCATATCGATCATTAGTAGATGAAATATAAGATACGAGTAACCTACTAACGAATAAAGACCCGAAAAACGTCGCAAGTATTTTATAAGCTGGCTTCACTCTCAAATTTACAATCAAATAAAATGGAATGATAAATAAAGCCGTGATATGAAAAAACGATGCAATGGCACATATTAATAGATAAGGAAAAAGCCGTTTCTCTAGCAGATAAGGAATGGCTAAAGTAAACAAAGCCATTGCGATTCCTTGACGCAATCCATTGAATGAAAAGGTATAGACGCCTAGCGTAATAAACAGAAATACAGAGAGCCAATAGTTCACACTGTATTTTCTGATGATTCTTAAATAGCAATAGACGATAACCAAGCTGGTGATGATCAGTAGCCAAAAATAGTTATTCGTCACATGCAGTAATGAATACTCAAATAGCTGGTAGCCGTACTCAACATCTTCATTAAATCTAAAGGACTCAGGACTCAATTTATTATTAAAATTTCTGATATAGTTTGCAGTATCCGTACCGACCCAATAGCTACGACCGCCTGCGAATAGGGCTAAAGTAATTAAGGGCAGCCAAAAAGACGTACGATTGAGAGATTTTTTCTCCAGTACTATCCAGAAAACAACAAGGCTAAGGACTAACAGATAAGGAAGCATTTAATCCTCTATAAAGTAGCTGAATATTAAGTAAAAGCCTTATCGCATATTCAAATACATTTGCGTTAACTTCTGCGAATTGGTCGCGGCGCTAAAGCCATGTAAATTTAGCGTCTTTATTACTTCTGCTTCATTGGATATTGGAGGCTGAAAACTCAGCAAACTATCCACCCAAACATTGGCTGACTGTATAGGCAAAAAACATACAAGTCCAAGTCCTAAATCTACTTCATTTGATACTTGATCAGAAACCAATGCCATAAGTCCTACTGTCTGGCTTTCTACTAAGACTACTGGGAAACCTTCATGCAGGGATGGCATAATCATATAGTCAGCACTGGCCATTAACTCAGTAATATCAGTACGCATACCCAAAAACTTAATGTTATCCCCTAAGGCCTGCTCTTTCACTTGTCGTCTTAACTGGTCTTCCAATGGACCTTGTCCAACGATATATAAGGTAAAGTCGATCTGACGTTTTTTCAGCTGCTCAGCGATTTCTAAAGAAAACTGATGGTTTTTAACCTCATTGAGACGACCAACTTGGATGATTTTTAACCCTTCATCTCCAAGTCTTTTAGCACCAAACTCCTGATTGATATAATGCCGTGATTGGTTAGCGACTGATATCATCTTCTGTATATCAACAGCATTGGGCAGTAGCCAAACATCTTTTGTAGTACCAAATAAGTAATTTGCAGCACGATCACCGCAGCTGATTCTCTTAGTAGCCAATGTACGATTGGTAATTAATGCCCATTGTTCATATATTTTTTTAATAATATTGGTTTTACCATTACTGGTGCTATGAGAGTGAGAAATGCGATGCGGCACGCCAGCACCTTTAGCAGCCAACAGATGAAAAGCATTGTTTAATAGCATATGAGCATGAACGATTTGATAATCAGGCTGCTGTTTAAGGAATTTTTTAAGTTTGAGCATGCGCGTTAATGAATGACCAGCTAAAATCGGTATAACCCTACCGCCCAACGCTATTATCTCAGCATCATAGTCGCCGATCTCGTCGGTAAAAGTGACAAAATCAAACTGAATCTGGCTATGATCTATATGACGGTATAAATTCATAAGCATGGTCTCTGCCCCAGCACGATCCATTTTTCCCACTATGTGCAGCACTCTCCGGATAGTCATATCATTTACCTTTTAAGAAACATAAAGCCAACTTTGCTTCTTGTAACTATTTCCAATTTGCTTCCTTTTAACCTTGTTTCTTTCTTTAATGCTTTACGAAGCACCTGCATTATAGGCAGCGCAATTTGGCTTGGCATACGTGCTATATTGCTGATCACTATATTTCTTAACGTCAAATTGTTCTGATAACCATTTAAACGTAGTGTTTTATCTGCTTTTTTAGCTTGTGCCAGTGCCCTTATTAAATACTCATTGTCTATACGGGTGAGAATGCTCCAATGACTTTGTCTGATTTTATTGGCAAGTATTTTTTTAACTTCATTAGCTTGATAGTCTTCTACTAGATTCATGACTTTTGAATGAATAACGAAAAGGTCTAATAGCTTTTTATCTGTTGAACCCGTAATCGACGTGCCTCGCTGTCTATACAGGTAAAAATTAATAGGCAACTGATATCTAACCTTAGTAGATAAGCCAAGATGCCAATGGAAAGGCCAATCCTCGTAATACAAACCCACTGGAAAACTTAGAGAAGCCGTTTGCACGACACTGGATTTAATAAATTTAAGCCACGCAAAATGCGGTAGGCTAAAATACGAATCGTCTATCTTGGTTGTCTCGGATGCCAAGCTAGCAGCTGGATACGGTAGTTCATTCTCTGCCGCTCCTTCTTTGAACGGTGCAAAACCATATGTCACTACTTCTGCATTCGTAGTAAGAGCACAATCTACACAAGCTGCCACTAAGCGAGTATCTACAATGTCATCAGAATCAACAAACATCATATAATCACCTACTGCAGATTTAATACCAGTATTGCGAGCAGCAGAAAGACCGCTGTTTTCATTATGTTGAATGACTCTGATACGCTTATCTGTGAGATGTAAGGCAAGCGCTTGTTTTGAATTATCAGTAGAGCAATCTTCAACGACAATAATTTCAATATTCTTATACGTTTGCTGCTTGATAGTTTCTAAGCAAGCGTCAATATATAACGCGACGTTGTATACTGGCACGATAATGCTCACCAATGGCTTTGCTACGCTAGTCATATAATAACCACCGATTTTTCTAGATCATGGTATTCATTGATATGAACGGGTGACTCATTCATCGTACCGTGAGACAAAAATAGCAGTTTGTCGATATGTTTCGAAATCTCAGCAACCTCATCTAGTTCTAAAAACACAAGTCTTGGATGATTACGTAACCAGTCTAACTGCGTTTGCCTTATCTTATGATTGGAGTTCGGCAATACCAAGCAAGGTGTACCCGATAGTAAACATAAAATCATGCCATGTAGGCGGTCAGTCACGACCAATTTTGCAGATCGAAACTGGCTAAGCTTGTCAGTCAATAATTTTTTGCAATGTGCTTCGTCCAATTGAGAGCCGCCAGCATGAGTATCTGTCTTTTCAATATGATAGTCAGTATCTGCTAAGGCTTTATCTATAAAGCCGTATTGTTCAGTGGATAGAGCAGCTTCTTTGTCATTCCGTAAGCATCGCAGAATAGTTGACGACTCTACGTCATTTTTCGTCCCAAGTACTGCTGCGTTTGCACTCATAACGATATCTGGCACAAGACCAACATGGACATTGCTATACTCAGCAAAAAGCTTGATAAGTTTGGCCGCTGTCATCGACTCTCTAGCGAAAATGTGTATATCTGGGTGCTTGGCGTAGACCTTTACAATACGATGCAATGCTCGCTTAGACTTAGCAGAATCACTCCAATCTAAGGTCTGAGGAAAACACACAACGCGATTCGTAGGAAACGTATTGATAACTAATTGGCGCAGCTCCTCAATATCAGGATACGAGCTACCCATATTGCCTCCCCCAATAATAGTGACAATATCCCTCTGTTGTATTTGTTGTTTAATCGAATTAAGCACCAATCTGGTTTGACTAATAGGAACACTGACAACTTCATAATCAGTCATCACATGTTGCAAGTATTGCTTTTGAGCATAAGAGATAGCAATATCACCAATATTGCCGTAGTCAGCTGCCAGAAAAATGAAGCATCGATTACTACTAGGCAAAGGAAAATCTCGCGCGCCCCTATAAGTAACTAAGTGTTGTTTCAGTTTAATTGGTATGAGTTTTTTTATGGCGGTAGTATTCATTTTTGACACTCCCTTATTTATTTCTCATTAACATCTTTTTTACCCACATGCGACGCTTTGACCCAAAAGGTAATAACCCACTCAATTTTGGAGATGATTTACGTTTGAGTACTTTTTCAATGTATGGAAGCCATTCAAGACCCTTGCCCGTTTCAATCATTTCTTGACGAATTAGATACCAGTCTATGCGTACAGCGTCACTTTTCAAAACCATAAACCTGAAAAGTGACGAATCTATCGGGGTGTCAAAACAAGCAGGATTATCAACACCTGCAAGTAAGAGATTCAGTCGAGTTCGTACACATTTTTCACAGTGACCGCAGTTTCTATCATGCTTATTACCAGCCCAGCAAACACGTAAATTTCGTATGCCTATAGACCAATTTGAAAGAATGATTAACTTCTCAGATCGACGAAATCCTGCACCATCATGAATAATTCTAAAATTGCCACCGCTCAATAATGGATCTGTTATGGGGTGTGAACCCCATGGAGTAAGTAATACATCATAAGAATCGCCACTACCGATGAGTCCAATTCCTGCATATCGTTTCAATCCACATAGAACGGAAGCAATGGCAGCCGCGTGATATTCTTCCCAATCGATAGACCACAATGTTCGAACATTCGTCTTAACGGGCAGTAGATCAACGTTAATATCAGAAAGTACTTTGGTTGCTATCTCTACAGCACTATCAAAACCTTCTGTATCATCTAAAGGTATATCAAAACCATGCACAAAAACCCCTGCCTTAATATCTCGCGTGGCATATCCTGCTCTGCCTGTCGCATGACGATAAGCGGTAAATTGAGCATCCACGCCACCAGAAAATGCAGCAATCGCACCTTCTACTTGTACGTCGCGCGCTCTAATACGATCAACTTGTATATCAATCAAAAAATAACGCTCTGGTAACCATTTATTCCAGACATACTGTAGTTCTGTCAGGTTGGCTAATAGCTCATGGGACACGCTGCCATGGACACGAATAGCCGCACGCAGCTGCATCGCAGGCAACAATGTGGCTAACAAATAAGAGTCGCAATCATCATCTGCTGGCATTGGTAGATTGATAGGATATGCAAACCACAACTCTTGCTCAGTGACACTTTCACCCATGGTTGTTTTTTTCAGCAAACAAGAACGAGTCTGTCCATTTTCGTCACTTTTTAATGCCTGAGGAAACAAATCAATATTAAACATGTTTTTTTACCTTCGCTTTAGACCAAGACAGTTGTAAAAAAGCCAATGTCATCACATACCAACGTCGTGAAAAACATGAAATCAAAATACGAATACAGCGTGCTGGGTGCCATTGATGGTAATGTGGCAAACAGTTCTGATAAACGAAAGACTGGCGTATTTTTATCAACTCTGCATGGCGTTTTCTCATCTGAATATGAGCCAAATTATTGAGTAAATATGGCAGCATATGCTCGATATAACTACGGGCAAAATCTGATAGCAGTATTTGTCTCTCAGTAGCACTGATAGACCAGTCATGTATCCTGACTCTAGCGTTATAGTCTGCTTCAATAGACTCGAGCAGCCCTGGCTTATATTGCAAACTCGTCATCGAAGTGGCATTTTCATAGTAGTTATATGGACAGTCGGGTACGACAGATAAATGGTTCGATTTACCCAAGCACTCAATATTAAAAATACCGTCTTCACCAAGCTTTATGTCACAATTAAACCGTAAATCCGCTATCAGGCTTTTGCTATAAACCTTGGTAGTTACATACCAATATATATTTCTATTCTCTGTCACTCTCAGCTGTAGCATTTTAATGTCTTGCCGTGAATATTCTGCTGTAATGTTACGTCGCTCGATAACAGAGTCATCTAACATGATGCGCTTATGACCAAACGCCAACATTTCGATATTCCGATCAACCATTTGTGCAATGACAAAGTCAAAATACCAATCATCGATAGTGTCGTCCGCATCTATAAAAACGATGTAGTCGCCGGTTGCGATATCAAGCCCAGTATTACGAGCATCTGCCACGCCCCCATTTTTTTGATATTTCACCGTAACCCATGCCCTATCACTTTCCCACCTGTGCAATAACCTAGCAGTTTCATCATCAGAACCATCATCAATAATGATCAATTCAATCTCATGATTCTTTTTCGCAACGTCAATACTACCAATACAACGATCAATAGTAGCAGCGGCATTAAATGCGGTGATAATAACTGAAATCATAGTGAGCCTCTTGAGTTGAGACTTCTAATGCATATCCTTTGTGCCATCCAACGCAGTCAACATATTTACCTACTGCTGCACTTTATAGATATGAACCAGACGCCGAAAAGCGACATAAACGATAGATAAGCTAAGCAATACCCCAACAGATGAGAACAGGGCAATGGCTACCATATCTGACTCAAAAACGTAAAACCCTATATACAGCGCTGCAGCACGAAATATCACTGCAAAAATCTCTCTAATCAAAAGAAAACGCTGCAAACGCAATGCTGGCAATGCTGCAGTACTCGCACCCGATACCAAGCTGGTCAAAAGCCAAATAGAAAGCCACTGTGAATAACTACCTGCTAATGCCCACTCTGCGCCAAACACTAAAGAAAAAAGATAATCGCCAAAAACGAACACTGTACCGAATGGAACAATACCAACCACCAATAGAATTACCGTCACTTTTAATAAAAATTGATAAGCTTCTGGTGACTTTGCTGTGATCGCACGCGTAATCTTAGGGTAAAAAACCTCTCCAACAGCTTGGCCTAGCAACATCGCTGGTGCACCAAGTACAAGAATAGCCAACGAATACTGCCCAGCAGAAGAAGCACTAAATAGTGATGCTAATAAGATAGTTGGCAACCCTACTGAAGCAGCATTAAGCATACTCTGTGGCATGCGATATATGGCAAAGTCACGCTGAGATATAGCGGCGTTACGGATACCAATCGTGCCAAACCAATTTCGGACATTTAATACACCAATCCTAGGCACACGGAGCATTTGCATTATAAAATTCGTGATCTGCCCTGCTATCGTCAATAAAATAAGCAACATACCAGAGGGGGCCCACATACCCCCTATCAACTTACTGGTATCTGTCACAAGCTTGCTCTCTACATATGCACGAGCTTTGGCTTTAAACAAACCTACCCTGATAGCAGACTGATCAGCAACAGATAGAAACGCGCCAGCCAATAGCGTCAACGGTATGAGATACAACATATATGGTGCACCTTCCATACCCGTCCATCGTGCCAAATAAACATTGCCGAAATAGACAGCGATGAACGCTATAGCCGCTATAAACAAACTGAGCAATACAGACAATCTGATAATGGCAGCGGCATCCTCGTCACTGTCAGGCATCACAATGGCATTGGCATAACCCATGGTCGCAATCGGAGTAATAATACTGATGACTGCGGCAAATGCGGCAGCGATACCAAAATCTTCAGGACTATATAATCTGGTGAGAAACGGCATAAAGACCATAGCGATTGCCTGACCAGCAGCAATACCGCCGCCAACCATGGCCACATCTCGTACAAAGTGACTGGCTTTCAATCGACTGATTACGCTCTGTATCGATAAAAACACTTCAGAGGCCATTACTCATCATCCAATTTGGTATGTCACAGCATTTATATAAATCACCATATCCTAAACAATCTTACCAATAAGTGATTTCATCATCTCTTCAATATCAACCTTATCACCGCTATTTAATACCCTTACTTAGTATCATTACTACTACTTAACCGACCACCTCTAACTGCTCTACATCTGTCTTTGTGACATCAGCTTCATCGCCTTCTCGGTAGCCTTCAACGAAGGTCCTAAACTGTGCTTTCAACCATTCAATATCGTGCCGCTTTGATCTTTCGATAAACTCAAACAAGATAGCTTCGATGTCTTCCAATGGAAAACTATGCTCCATTGCTTGCATAATGAGTGGATGAAACGTGGTTTCTATGTTGTCGGCACCAATGATTAACTCTTCATAGAGCTTTTCACCTGGTCTCAATCCAGTAAACACAATTTCGATATCACCATTAGGGTTCCTCGCATCTTTTAGCTCGCACCCTGTCAGACGAATCATACGTTTTGCAAGATCCACAATTTTGACGGGCGCACCCATATCAAGCACAAATACTTCACCACCGAACGCCATAGCCCCTGCTTGAATAACCAAACTGGCCGCTTCTGGTATGGTCATAAAGTAGCGCGTGATGTCTGGATGGGTGATGGTAATCGGACCACCCTGCTCAATTTGTTTGGTGAATAGTGGCACTACGGAGCCTGATGAACCCAAAACGTTACCGAAACGCACCATACTAAAACACGTATGACTGTTGCTTTGGCTCAGTCCTTGGCAGACAAGTTCAGCCAAGCGTTTGGAGGCACCCATGACATTGGTCGGTCGCACTGCTTTGTCAGTAGAGATCAATACAAATGTATCAACGTGAGCCTTTATCGCGGCACAGGCACAATGGTAGGTGCCTTTAGTATTATTAATCGTGCCTTCAAATGGATTGGACTCGACAATCGGTACATGTTTGTATGCTGCAGCATGATAAATCGTTTTTATATGGTATTTTTCGAATATATTGATTAATTTTTTTTCGTTACCCACGCTTCCAATGATGCTAACAATCTCAGTATCTTGATATTCAATATTACTAATAACATTACTAGCGACAAGGCTTCTAAGTTCCTGATCGATTGTGTACAAAGCATATTCAGACTGCTCGTATAACACCAAACATGCAGGTTTATTTTTCATGATTTGTCTACACAGCTCACTACCAATAGAACCCCCTGCGCCTGTCACGAGTACGTTTTTACCCGTAATATTTTTTTGGAGGAGCTCAGCAACTGGTTCTACAGTCTCTCTTTCAAGCACATCTAATATATCAACTGGCCGTATATGGCTGACTGTTACGATCTCATCAGCAAGCTCTCGTAAGCTCGGTAAATCTTTTAATTTGACAGAAACACCTGACAGGCTATCCATAATCTGTTTTTTACGACCACGGCTCATAGAAGGCATTGCCAAAATCACTTGCGCGACATTTAATTTTTCTATTAACCAAGGTAACGCATGAGCAGCATATATTTTTTTACCATGTAAATAAGCCCCTATCAGCTGCGGATCATCATCGATATATGCCACTACATTGTATTTATGAGAATGTCTCAAGCTCTCTAATAGCTCTCTACCAGCCGATCCTGCACCATAAATAATCACGTTATCGCAGCAACTATCTAGGCGATCTTGATTGTCTGGTTTCTGTAGTCGATTCAGCAACCCACGAATCATTAGCCGACTGTTCCATAACCAAATAAAGAATAAGAACAAAAATATGATTGGCGCTGAGCGCGGCATCGTTGACACTGGGTTCACATAAATGATGAACTGATAAACGATAATAAGTAATAAAAACAACTGTAGTACTCGACCCATCGCAGCATCGAAAAATCCTCTAGAAGCACCTCTATAAAAGCCAATCAGATATAAGCTGACGACAGGTATCAATGCATAAAAAGCTAATACCGTAAGACCGATTTGATCATCGACATAACCCTGACGCAATGCCAATGCCGCTACCAAGCAAAGGACAGCAACTGAAAAATCGATACCAAATAAGATAGAGCATTTAGCAAAGCGTGGTAAAGCTAATAAAAACAGCGTCATACGCCTCGACCATCGATTGAGGTCACTTGGCGTTTGATAAGCATTGTTAGACTCTGTTTTTATAAACATAAGATCCACCTACTTAAGTTATGTCGCTCGTTTGCCATGGACAATGAACAGTAGCTGACTACGAATTGTGTCCATAAGCATAATGGTAGTGATAGCTGTACCGGTTCAAGATACTTTGCTGTATGTCATTTAATATGATGCCATCGACTTGTATGTTTGCTTTACTCATCTGTTTAATGGCATAGACCAACTGACCTTCTACTGAATGATCAAATTTGGTAACGATCAGTACTTTGTCTGCGTGCTGTGCCAACACCATGGCGTCTGATGCAGCCAATATAGGCGGCGCATCGATAACGATATAGTCGTACTTCGTTTTGAGCGCTACCATCAAATGATTGAACCTCTCTCCTATCAATAACGAAGTCGGATTATGCGATGGTCGTCCCCGCGATATAAGGTCGATATGCTCCATACCAGTCGGCTGAATAAAGCTTTCAAGGTTTAACTTAGCCATGTCAATATCTAACCGAGGCTCATTATCTGATAGAGAGCTATCTTTATCCTGCAGTAAGTAGTCTGTGAGACCACTGTCTGGATTCATACCAAACATTTTGTGCAGCTCTCCTAAACGCATATCTCCATCGATAATCAGCACTTTTTTGTCAAGCTGTGCAAATACCTCAGATAAATTGGCCGTAATAAAAGACTTACCGACACCTGGGCTTTCTCCAGTGATTAATATGGTCTGAGCGGATTTCTCATCTACTGTCTTCGTCGTCTTACCAAATAAAAGGTTTGTCCGTAAATTTTTAATTGCTTCATAGCTCAAGCCATTGTGATCAACGTGAGCAAGCATCCGACCAGTATTTTTTTTGTTCCTACCTAGCTTAGATATCGAGGTCGAACGTGGAATCGTTGCAATAACAGGAATTCCCGTTTTAGATTCTAGATGCTCTGGGTCCTTTACGACATTTCTAATTAAGTTTCTGATTAAAACCAGCATCACCCCAAGTACAGTACCTACGAGTAGCGCCAACAGCATAATTTGGAATTTGTTTGGTGCAATGGCATCGAAGGTACTAGTCGGTCTATCTAGAATACGGGCATAACCAACCTGACCAGCTCTAACGATTTTTAGTTGTTCATAATTTTTGAGCAGCGTGAGGTAAATCTCTCTATTGATAGCTGTATCTTCTGATAGCTTTAAGAACTCTCGCTGTATTTCAGGCAGTCCTGCGACGGTGCTACCTATCGCTCCTATTCGACTGTTGAGGACTTTTAGTTGCTCATTGATCTGGATGACGAGTGGGTGTTCATTGGTATAGTAAGTCGTTAGATCGGCTCTCTTTAATTTGAGATCATTAAGCTGCTCATCGATTCGAGACTTTTCATTTAGTAATAGCTCAGCTTCTTTACCTACATCGATGGTGCCGTGTTTTTTACGAAACTCATTGAACTGAGCTTCAGAGGTGTCTAATTTCTCTTTTAACGCTGGAATCTGCGTCTCCATAAAAGCCAATGTTTTGGTCGTTTCTTCCGTACCACGAGATTGGTTTTGATCGATATATGACTGGACTATCTGATCAAGTGTGGTCGTTATTTGCTGTTGGTTTGTGCCTGTCATCGACAGCTGAATAATGTTGGTTTTATCGCCTTTTTCTTCCACAGACAATTCGCTATTAATTGCGTCTGTCGTGGTCTTTAAGGCCTGCTTAGTGATGCCAATAGGATAACCGTCTGTAGGTAGCTCAGTCACTGTAATATTAATCTCACCGTTTACCCCATTGAACTGATGCGGCTGACCTAACTGTCCTTTAAAATCATCTAGTCCATTGCTCAGGACAAACCCTGTGTCAGACTGTGATAGCGTAAAAGATTGGTTTAAATACGCTGGTGACACATCGAACTGATTGATTTGTACGGAACCGTTTTTTGTGCTCAGAGACACACCATCATTCGTGTTCAACTGAGTGTTAATGCGGTCGTTTGTTATTTTATCGAGATAGCCAATATTAGGATCGGTCAGTTTGATGTCTAGATGTAGCATATCGACGACTGGCTCTAGTATCATCCGAGACCGTATGAGCTCGGCTTCTGCCTCAGCCTTGCTCACTTCTTCTCCGACCAACTCTGAGATATTCGCCCCAAGCGCATCGACTCCTTGGGAATTTTCTTCAATTTGGATTAGCGCATCAGACTTGAAGGTTGGATTAATATAGCGTGTATAAAAAAATCCTATTAAGAGTCCGATTGCTGCCATGAGCGCTATGACTTTCCAGCCACGCAACAAAACCAAAACCAGCGCCGTTAAGTCGATGTTGTCATTGTCGTTGTCACCCTTAGGTGTCGATAGGTCTTTTGAATCTATATTATTCATAACCATATACCCATTATTCAATGTAAATCGCTTAATAGCTTTCGCTTAGCTTCAAGACCCTAACTGCCCTTGACTGCCCTTGACCGCAGTTAGATTGCTCTCTGCCTCATCGCACCTTATAAAACCTATCACTCTACTTTCTATTCTTATCTCATTTAATCTCAGTATTTAAATTCAAAGCACATCCAGTATTTTCACTAGCTATCATTTATAACCCTGATATCACGTTGATGGCAGAGGTTGACGGTAGTATCGCGCTAATCACACGATTCCAGCGGGCCAAGCCTGTTGGATCCACATAAAGAATGTCATTGGCCTGCATGTCAAAGCGACTGGCTAGTGCCAAGCTTGTGATGCTCTGCATGTCGACGTAATAGATATTTGTGTACTGGTGCTGAGGGTTATCGCGCACGATATATACTTTGGCTGCGTTAGCCGTATTGGAATTTAGTCCATTTGACTCGCCCAATACATGCGCCAAACTTAGTCCCTGTTCTGGAATCGCAACTGGCTCAATTTTGCCAAATTCACCCAATACGTAGACCTTATTGCGGCTTTGATTATTGACATGAATAGAGTCACCATCCCGCAGATAGATTTGATTGGCAGACAGCCCCATTTTATGTAGTGACTGCACTCCTAAGCGATAGCTGTTGCCCTGACGGTTGAGCACAATGTTGTTTGAATCGCCTGTCTCAGTGGTACCACCTGCCATAGAGATAGCCCCATATACCGACACTGGCACATCAGCAATAGCAAACTCACCAGACTGCTTCACCGCACCATCTACGAAAAACTTGCTGCCACGGTAATTGATGATTTTGACTTGAGGATCTGAGTACTTGAGATAGCGCTGTAGTTTGCTTTGCAACGTAGCGGTGAACTGCGGCACGCTCAGCCCACTGGCTTGGACTCTGCCTATCAATGGAAACTGTATATACCCTTGTTGATCTACCGTTAAGCTAGCAGTTGACGCATTAATATCTGGATAATTGGTAAGGATGATATTCAGCACATCCCCTTTCGCAATGCCATAATTGACTCGTCCAGAGGTTTTGATCAAATGAGAGAGATCTTGAGTAACAGTAGCCAGCGCTGTACGCGGTAAAGTTGCCAGACTTAAAGGCTGAATGTGAAATTGAAGGCCGTTTTCTGCGGTAAAGGTGCCAGATTCAGGAAGATTTCCTGACTGAAGTCCTGAGTTGATCGTACAGCCACTAAACAACCCCATTAGAAATAAGCAAAATATGCTCATTACCAGGAAGCGTCTGTGTACAAAAATGAAATATTTATTAACCATAACAGTTACTCATATTTATATTTGTGAATCAAACCAGGAAACCTCACCACAGCATTTATATTCGTAAAAAAGAATATATTTAATAAATATACACCTAAAATATATTCAGTGCAATACATATAACTTGCCATAAAATAATTAAGTGACTATTTTGCAATTTCTCATCAAGCCCTTTATTTTCGGCTAATTGCAAAAATTTATATCGACTTTTAGATTGTTGAGCGATAAAAAAACGCAAGTGAAAACAGCTTCGTCATAAATAAAATTTTTATTTTTAATTTGAAAAACTTTAACTTAATAAAGGATTGTTTCGATTGCATTTATGATTGGAACTATCCCTTTAATGCCGGAGTAGTGTAAGTGTTTGTATCTATGTATTAACTTATATAGTCAGTCACTAAGACTCTTCGAGTCTATATTTCGTATACGACTAATAAACTTTTATTGATTAGCACAATGTTTGCTTATGCATTAATAATCAGTAAGCTATTGGTTTACGTGCTAAATTTGTTAAAATAGCGTAGAATAGTCAATCCAATTTTTTACATTGAGAAATGTAACCCACCGACTCAAGGATATTATGATGAAAGACGAAAAATTACAGAAAGCACTCGCCCGTATGGGACTTGGTTCACGCCGTCAAATGGAAGAAGTCATCAAATCTGGCCGCGTAACGGTTAACAATGGTCCTGCGACCATCGGTGATCGCGTCTCGCAAGGTGATGAGATTCGCGTTGATGGCCGTCAAATCAAATACACTTCTGAAAATGAGAAGCGTCGCCGTGTTATCGCTTACTACAAGCCTGAAGGCGAAGTTTGCTCGGCTAAAGATCCAGAAGGCCGCCCAACTGTCTTTGAACGTTTGCCAAAGCTGACGCATGACCGCTGGGTAATGGTTGGACGTTTGGACATCAACTCAACTGGCCTATTGTTATTTACTAATGATGGCGAAATGGCGCATCGCTTGATGCATCCATCTGGTGAAGTCACTCGTGAATATGCGGTACGTGTATTGGGTGAAGTAACGCCTGATATCGCCCGTGCATTGACCGCTGGCGTCATGCTAGAAGATGGCCTTGCAAAATTTGAAGACATCAAAGAAGGCGGCGGCGAAGGCGTCAACAAGTGGTATCACGTCCAGCTAAAAGAAGGCCGTAACCGCGAAGTACGTCGTTTGTTTGAATCACAAGGTCTAAAAGTTAGTCGTCTACTACGTACACGCTATGGCACGATTGTTCTACCAAAAGAGCTACGTACTGGTCGTTTCTTAGAGCTTGATAAAAAAGAAATCAATACGTTGACGGATTTGGTCAGCTTACGCCCACGTTATGGCACGGGTCTACATGGCGCAGCCAAAGAAAAACAAGAACGTATCAGAAACAAGCCGCTTAAAGCGCGTCGCACTGATACTCGTAGCGATAACCGCAACAGCAGCGCGAAACCTAAAAGTAGTGCTAGCCCTGCCAGCCGCGGTACACGTAACACCCGTAATCGCAATGATAAGCGCTAGTTAAATTGGGTTAACATTATTCTAAGTCTTGAATAGATTTAGAATAAACATAAAAAAGCGGTCAATGATAAATAGTCATTGACCGCTTTTTTATGTCTTTTTATAGGCGTCACAGTTTACAGAGGTCACAGTCGCTTAGTATAAAAATAGCGGCTCAGCTATCGTGACTATTAATATAGTGTTTCATGACTCGCAGCTCTTTTAGCTGCTCCTCGTCCATTTGTGCCAGTAATCTATCCAAACGCTGTTCGATATTATCTAAAACACTCTGCAATAACTCACTAGCCTCTAACCTCTTTTCGCTATTCTCATTAGTGACGTTTATATTTGTTAATTGATAGTGAGTAGCTAGCATCTCGGGTAACCGTGTTTGCAGCATTTTACTTAATACAAACTGTGCTTCTGTTATCGCTGGTGTCTTATATTGAGCGTGTAGGGCTGCTTGATAAGCGTGATAGCTGCTTACTTTCTCATCGATATCTTTTAACTGGCGTAGTTGTTGCTCTGACAAGTTTTTTAAGTGCTGTTTATTTAACTTTAGCTGCTGCAAGCTTAATGTGGCTAATGACAAGGGCGCATCATAATCCTGATAAGTGAGCACACCAGGTGAGATACCGACGGCTTTATGAAAAGCCTGCCAGCCTTTTCTACCTAGATAAAAGGTAGTGACGGTCGTTACAATACCGATGCCTATTAAGATACTCATATACGCTTGCTCTTTACCCTTTCACCGTTCAACTTTGTATTTACAGCTTAATGTCTTTAGCACTCACATTTTCACCAGTTGGGCTTTCAATCGCTTGAATATTTACATCACTACTAACACCACTACTAACACCACTACTAACACCACTACTAACATCACTACTAACATCACTACTGGCATTGCTATCGGGCTTTAGAATATCTGTATTGCTAGCAAGATTGTTAAAACGTTTTTGGAGATAGCGATTGGTTGCAAGTAGTTTTTGACCGTCTTGATGATATGACGCGTTGAGCAGGTCATCAAACTGTGTGTTAATTGTCTTAAGCACGTCTAACAAGGCTTCTTTACCAGTAACATTAGAATGTTTAATTTTGGTAGTGTCAGCAAGCGCACTATCCGTCACATCTAAATCATGCAAGCGGCGATAGTCAGCGACGGCTTGCGGCACATGCCTATCCATTAGGTTTTGAATCATAATATAAGTTTCGTTGACAGTATCTTTATCATCAATTTTGCCATCGTTATTGGTATCGCCATACATGACACGCAGCTTTTCACCCTTTGTATTAATTTGCTCCAGAGCAGTTTTAACGTCGTCAGGTAGGCTTTTTTCAGGTATATAACCCAGTTGCGGCATCGCCTTATATTCGAGCATTTTGGGTGCTGTGACTTTTTTAATGCCACGATAACCTAGATATAACCCAGCCGCTGGCAACAGCCCATACAAAACAAACATTACGAACATCGCAGTCATTTGGGTCATTATATTGTCCTTATTACTTATCAGAATGTCGTGGCTGATTTCTTATGATTGTTATTATTAAACAAAAAAATAAGGCTCTATTAAAGCCCTATATTGTTATGCACTGGGTCGACTGTGTCTTTTGATAATACTTAACCTTTACAAGTGTTCAAAAAAACATCATCAAAGAACATTTAACTTTGCGTACGGCTCTTAACATAACGGTGGGTTGAGGCAAGGCGGTTCAAAACTGTCTGATGCAATTCATCCAATAGTTCGTCAAGCTCATAATCAATCTCTAAAAACAAATCTGTCAGCATATCACCGGCTGTCATCTTGCCCTGCACCATATTGTTTTTGGTGCGATGCGGACTAAAGCGTTGTAGCTGCTCATAATGACGCAATGCCTCAGGGATACTTTCGGATACTAGCTTGTCGATGACGAACTGACGCTCATTATGTTGCTGCTGTTGCTGTTCGTTTAGCTCACTACTCCACTCACGATAACGCTTTAGCTTACCGTTGATACGATCTAATATCGCAACGGCTTCAATAGGCATGGCATTTAGGGTGGCCTCATCGACCACATCAACAAGCTCAGTCATAATCGGACAACGTCCATGTTTGAGATACCATAAAGTATCTGGGTCAAAAGGCGGTCTATTGGTTGGGCGCATTTGAGCACGATTGCTCAGATAGCGATCAGTCAAAGGCGTGGATGATTGGCTATCACTGACTTGTGCCAACGCATCACATATGCGGTTTACACGTTCAGGCGGAGTCAGTGTAGAACGCTCTTGTACTGCGTGATTGCTATCACTATTGGCAGCAGCATCCCGTTCATGATTGACACTCATCTCCTGAGCATTCTTTGCTGCCAATGTCGGTAGGTCATCTTGAGCTTGCCCAAATGACTGTAGCATTCTTGTCAAACTGACTACCATGACTTGCTCTGCCCCTCGTCTATTACACTCACATTGTGCGCATATTGCATACATTCATTCAATAGCGTATCTTAGCAGGTTTTTGCTGGCCTGCCAGTAAGCAAAATGTCACCATTCCTACACGCCAACCGTTAAGCACCGTATTATGAATGCTCCCGATTATATCTCTGGTTTCCTACTTGGGTTATCTCTCATCATTGCTATTGGCTCCCAAAACGCTTTTGTACTTAAACAAGGCCTCAAACGCGAGCACATACTTTTTGTTTGCTTGTTTTGTGCGGTGAGCGATGCGTTTTTAATCTCAGCAGGTGTTGGTGGTTTTGGTGCAGTTACGGCCCGCTATCCTCACGTTATAGATATCGCAAAAATAGCAGGTGTTATATTTTTATTAGGATATGGCTTGCAGAGTTTGTATGCCAGCGTACGTGTGTCACATGCTTTGACTGTCGAAGGACAAGTCGTCACTAGCTTAAAAAAAGCCTTATTACTATGCTTTGGTTTTACTTGGCTAAACCCGCACGTCTATCTAGACACATTGGTACTCGTCGGTATGGTTTCTACAGGTGCAAGCAGTAAATTGACGTTTGCCACAGGTGCAATTAGCGCTTCGTTCTTTTTCTTCTTTGCGCTTGGGTATGGTGCACGATTATTCAGGCCTCTATTTGAGAAGCCTAAGGCATGGAACATACTGGATGCTTTGGTAGGGTTACTGATGCTCTATCTAGCTTGGCATTTGTATCAAAGCTGATAGAAGTATAACTAGGAAATGATAGATAAGCTGAGTGTTGAATAAACTGAATATTAAGTAAACGACGTATTGGATAAACTAAATTACGTCGATATCCGATATCCGCTAACCACTGTATAAATATATATATGGTTAGCAATATTGTATTGATCATTTACATCAAGCTAGGAAAGAGCGTACGCAGTCCATTAACGATAATTTCGATAGAAACGGCTGCCAATAGCATACCCATGATTCGACTCATGATGTTCAAGCCAGTATCGCCTAGTAAGCGACTGATACGACCTGCCGCCATCAATGCCAAATAGCAAAACAGACTGATGAATAAGCCAGCAATCAAGATAGCGGATACCTGCAAAATACCTGATACTTGTGAAGAGTAAATGATAACCGTGGAGATACCACCAGGCCCAATCATCATTGGAATCGCGAGGGGAACCACGGCAGCTGCCATCGAGACTGGCGCGTCTTTCACATGATCAACATCGAAGTTCTCTTGATCAGGTTTAACAGGGTTACCCTCTCCATTCATCATATTTAGCGCAATTAAAAATACCAATATACCGCCTGCCAACTGGAACGAGCCGATAGAAATACCAAGGGTTTTTAGTAGCGTTTCACCTGCAATCGTAAAAAAGCTGATGGTAATAAAAATGGTCAAACAAGCAACGCGCGCGACCTTACGTCGATTGTTCATCGAATAGCCGCGAGTCAAATCCAAAAACAACGTCAATGCGCTAAATGGATTGATCAATACCATAAAGGCTAGGATTATCTTGATAATTTCAGTATTCACTGAGCGCTCGCTTGTCTATTGATACCGCTTGTGCAAAAAGATAAGGTCATCGTGCGAGTGCAACGATGACCCAATAGGCAACTAAAAATAGCATTGTAGCATAGGCAGATAAGCTAATAAAATCATTAACTTTGCGCCGTTACGCCTATATGTCACCTTAGTAAAGCTTCAGTGTAAAAACAAACATTTAACAGGTTGTTAGTACAATCTACCAGTATAAATTACCATTTTACTAACTCGTTGATAGTCTTTTCGATAAAATCGAGCGCATGTAGCGCTATTAACCTTTAGCACATCTATATTTATGCACTAAAATCTAGCCCAATATCCAAAGCAGTAGTACTGTGCGTCAAATAACCCATGGCGATAAAATCAACTCCCGTACTTGCTGCCGCTTGTACCGTTTCAGGCGTAATACCACCTGAGGCTTCAGTCTTTGCGCGTCCCTGACACATAGCAACCGCTTGCGATAATGTTTCAGGCGACATGTTGTCTAATAGCACTAAACTCACACCTGCATCGAGTGCTTGCTCTAATTGCTCTAGCGTATCGACTTCGACCTCAATAGGAATCAGATGCCCAGCAAATTTCTGGGCTTGCTGAATGGCCGTTTTGATGTCACCAGCAATAGCGATATGATTGTCTTTGATTAAAATCGCATCATCCAACCCTAAGCGATGATTGCGTCCGCCGCCGCAGCGTACCGCATATTTTTGTACGATACGTAAGCCTGGAATGGTCTTGCGTGTACAAGTAATCTGCGCAGGATATTGGGCCACACTATCGACAATCTGACGGGTCGCTGTCGCAATACCGCTGAGATGGGTCATAAAGTTCAGTGCCGTGCGTTCTGCTGTCAACAAGTGACGCGCGTTACCTTTTACGGTCGCTAACACTGCGCCAGCCTCTACTGTTTCGCCATCCTGTACTTGTGCAATAAACTCAATTTGTGCATCGACTAAGGCAAAAGACAAACGTGCCAAATCGATACCACATATCACGCCTGCTTGCCGCGCCTTGATCTGTAGCTGCGCTTGCATATCGGCTGGGATAGTAGCTTGCGACGTTACATCACCACGCCTACCCAAATCTTCAGTTAGTGCATTCTCAACCAATGGTTTAAGCAATACGTCATCCAATGCTGGCTCTTTTTCAATTGTCATCTTTGACCCTTATCTAGGCATGATATTGATAGAAACTGCTCGTCATTTAAACTCAAAATGAGCATAAATATAGCGTAAAGTTAGCGACCCTGCAAGGAAAGGTGACAGATTTTTCGTTTTGCTAGCTATGTTAAGTACGAGATATTATTGGATGCTCATCGTTATTTGCGCTTGGGAAGCTTACTGTCCATCAATAAACTCTGTAATTCAATATCATGACGGAAGCGATATAGCTTGGCAGGACGACCGCGCTGAGCAGTGCTACTCTCTCCTGTCTCCATTACTAGATTTTGCGAATCAAGCAAGCGACGGAAGTTTTGCTTGTGCAAGCGCACTCCTGACAGTGCTTCAACACTCTGCTGCAACTGCGATAAGGTAAAGACGTCTGGCATCAGACCAAAAATAAGCGGTCTATATTCAATCTTGGCGCGCAGTCTTGAGATAGCAGTAGCAATCACGCGACGGTGATCATAATACATGGGTACACCTATGCGTTGTGACCAGTCCTCTGGCAAAGCAACAGCCTGATAGTTAGGCGGATAATTAGGGGCTTCGGGTATCAGACCTGCTTCATAAAGCATCTCATAACGTAATAATACATGCTCTGCAATCCATTCTCTACTTTCATTATCGTGTTCGTTGACTGATTGACTGTCAGTGAGTTTACCACTTGCCAAAAACGCTTCGTCCAGCCCCCAACATAATCCAATACGCTGACGCCTACGCTGTTGAACGATTGAATCGTTGGCAGTATTTGCCCATTCGAGTAGCGCAGGCACGATAAAGTCCATAATAATGCTAGGCATACCGTCCAAATGATTTTCCCATGGGAAATAATCATACCAATCTCGCCAGAGTGCTTTGCTTTGGAGTGCCTGCGTTTGCGTCTCTTGCACCAAACCTAAATAACTCACATACACCAACGCATGACCGTCGATGTTGCGCCTGTTGGTATCGACAAAGGTATATAACTGCTCCAAATATCCAAGCGGTTGCTGCGTTTGCTCCTCTACCCATTGACGCACACCTGCTTGTAACGAGCGATGTAGCGGCATAAGTGGCCCATTTGGCAACAGCTTGCCTTGGTCAACGGTTAGAACGCGCGCGATATGATCTGTGATAGCGACCAATACGGCGACTACTTCTGTTGTGCCGCTACCTTGCTGGTGCGCATGTGAATAAGACAACGTCATGGCTTTGGGAATTATCCTTTTTCTCTGAAATGTGAAAGGCTATTGGGGTTAATAGCTATGGTATGGCTTAGTATAGCTCGAATCTAAAACTATCATAGTCTGTGGTTGTAAGTATGAAAAATCAATATCGATAAATAGTTATAAGGGGCATGAATTAGTACCATTTCCAAGCTCAGTACGGCTTAACTGCACGTCATTTTGAGCACTAAAAACCAATCTTTTGACTTATTGAGTATAAAAAACCACTTGTAATTATGCTCAAAATGAGCATAATTAAGATAACCTATAAATTTGTTATGTCTAATTACCCATTTTTTAGCACACACATTTATCGTTATTGCACCAACAAAGGCTGCCATTATGAAAAAATATCCTTACGACGCACCTATCATGAGTACGGACAATCGCATCGCCACTCAGATGAATATTGAATATGCTAAGGCTAAAATGCCAGCAGACTTGCCTCGCGCTGAACGCATCGTGGTCGAAGAAAATATCAAGAAGCTACTGAAAGAGAATAATGCCGTACTGGTAGCACACTACTATGTCGACCCTTTTATCCAAGACTTGGCATTGGCAACCGGTGGCTGCGTCGGTGACTCACTTGAAATGGCTCGGTTTGGACAAGCTCATAGCGCCCAAACATTGGTTGTCGCTGGTGTGCGCTTTATGGGTGAATCAGCAAAAATATTAAGCATGGAAAAGACTGTCCTCATGCCAGATTTAGAAGCCGAATGTTCGCTTGATTTGGGCTGTCCTGCTGAAGAGTTTTCAGCATTTTGTGATGCCCATCCTGAGCGTACTGTTGTCGTCTACGCCAATACCAGCGCCGCGGTAAAAGCGAGAGCTGATTGGGTGGTCACCTCATCTGTCGGTATAGACATCGTCCGTCATCTGCATGCCCAAGGTGAGCCGATTATTTGGGGCCCTGACCGTCATTTGGGCAAATACATTGCTCGTGAGACTGGCGCAGATATGTTGCTTTGGCAAGGGTCGTGTTTGGTACATAATGAATTTAAAGCCACTGAACTCCTGCAACTGAAAGAGGAACATCCAGAGGTCAAAGTCTTGGTGCATCCTGAGTCACCTGATAGCGTGGTTGAACTAGCCGATGTGGTCGGCTCGACTAGCAAGCTTTTGCAATCAACGTACGAGATGGATGCTGATACCTTTATCGTCGCTACTGATTTAGGCATATTGCACGAGATGCAAAAACGCTCACCAAACAAGCGATTCTTGGCCGCACCAACTGCTGGTGAGAGTGCAAGCTGTAAGAGCTGTGCGTTTTGTCCTTGGATGGCCATGAACGGTCTAAAAGGTATTGAGCAGTGCTTAACCAATCAAAGCGGTGAAGTGCTAATGACACCTGAGTTAGCAGTAGCAGCAAAAAAACCATTACAACGGATGCTTGATTTTGCTGAAGCACAAAAGCAACGTGTAGCCGCCAGTGGCGACATAGTAAAAGACCGTGCGCTGTTCGCTAACGTTGGGGCAGCCTAACATGAGTCCGTCGCATTCAGTTGATTGTTCTAATACCACTCGCTATAAAGATAATAGGAGCAGCAGTGATATGAGTAATATTATAAAAACTGATGTTCTTATTATTGGGGCTGGTCTGGCAGGTTTGAGCACCGCGCTATCTCTGCCGATATCGCTGAATATCACTGTTTTAAGCAAAGCGGCGCTTGAGGTTTGCTCAAGTCACTACGCTCAAGGTGGTATCGCAGCTAGCTTAGACACGGCGGACTCTGTGACTGATCATGTCGCTGATACCTTAATCGCTGGTGCAGGATTGTGTGCGACGGACAATACTGCTCGTATCTTGGGTGCAGGACAGCAAGCGGTGCAGTGGCTATGCGAGCAAGGTGTGCCATTTACTCAAACCACTTTAACTAAAGAAAATGATAATACACCTGATTTTGCAGTCTTAAAAACCAGTGACTTACACTTGACCAAAGAAGGCGGTCATGGCTGTAGACGTGTGGCCCATGCGGATGATGCAACGGGTCAGCACGTGATGGACGCATTAAACATCAAAGCACAGACTGCGGCCAATATCACTATCTTGCCTTATCATGAAGCATTAGAGCTACTGACTCCACCTATGATTAGCAGCTCTTCTTTTAGCATGAATGATAGCGAGATTAGACATTGCCGAGGGGCGCTGGTCTTTGATCATATCAATGAGCGTCAACTCACTATTCATAGTTCAGCTGTCGTACTCGCTAGTGGTGGCTTAGGTCAACTATTTAAGCGTGCCAGCGCGCCTAATGTCTGCGTCGGTGATGGCGTCATGATGGCATGGCAGGCAGGTTGCCGCTTAGCAAATTTAGAATTTATTCAATTTCACCCAACGGGTCTGGCATTAGATGACAGCAGCTTTTTGATATCTGAAGCGTTACGCGGTGAAGGTGGACGACTGTATTGTCCGCAGACTGGCGTACGCTTTATGTTAGATATTGATGAGCGCGCTGAATTGGCGCCACGCGATATCGTCGCTCGAGCAATAGCCAATCAGATTAGTAGTAACGGACTTGGCTATGTACATCTTGATGTCAGTCACTTGCCAGCCGCATTTATACAAGCGCATTTCCCGCAGATTTATCAGACGCTGCTAGCACTCGGCATCGATATGACCACAGACCCTATTCCGGTCGCTCCGACTGCCCATTATAGTTGTGGCGGCGTGGTGACTGATGCCAATGGATTGACCGACATTGCAGGGCTGTATGCAGCAGGTGAAGTTGCTTATACAGGGCTGCACGGGGCCAACCGTTTAGCAAGCAACTCATTGTTGGAGTGTGTGGTGGTTGGTCGCAACATCGCCGCTAATCTGCCTCGTTATCTAAAAAAATTGGAACGCTTAAAGAACTTAGAGGCTTTAGAGAAAACGGCTGAAGCTTTAGAAAAAATGGCGCAGCCACATACGACAGCCTCTTATGGACTGCATCAGTTAGCTGCCGATATTTGGCAATATCCGACACTAGAAAACACGCAATTTGTCATCTTGCCATCTTCCAAGCAGTTATCACTCCCAATTTATAAGGCTGATAAAGCATTTCATTCTGAAGTAGCTATTGCAGAGATAACTATAGCATTGAAAGCTCTTTTGACCGCCAATATGGGCATTACACGTAGTGCCAAACAATTAGAGCAAGCATTGCGACAAATTGAGCAGTGGCAAGAGTCAATCGAACATACTGAGATCATGCTATCTGATACGAGCAGTAGAACTCCTACTACTAACAGTGAGCTTGCCATTTTTCAATTGGCGAGGCAATTAGCGTTAGCAGCGATGATTGTTCAATCGGCTTATCAGCGTTTTGAAAGTCGCGGTGGGCATTATCGTGAGGATTATCCTGACTTAGCTGAAACGCCTTTGACCAGTATCATTCTGCCATTAAGAAAAACTACGCTTAACTCCTTTTCTCACATTATAGAAAATGAGCGTTGTCTGATACCAGTTACTGACCATATTTAAACCTACGACAGATAACAGATAATAGCCAAACCCATCAAGAGGATATCTAACACTATAGTTAAAGAGGCATTTAAGCTATCATTATGGATAGGCTTAAAATATTACCTCTTCTTTGAGTGTCCATGGCATGGCTTCTGATATTGTGTTTGTGATTGCCCTAATGATAATCGTCAGCTTGGCTTGGAGTGTACTTGCCGTACATCGTCTGCGCAAACGCTTGCCAAAAATCTACCTGATAGCCCGCTCGTGGTGGTTGATGCTCGCCGCGCTCTGTACTTGCTATGTGATTGCAAAAATAACGGACGATACGCAAGGTTCACATTCGCAAGCATATCCCTCTCAATGGCTGCTCATTTTATTTTTTATATTAATTGGTCTACGCGGCAGCTACGAGATTAAACGTCTATGGTGTTTACGCAGTAAAGCCGTGCTCATTCATAAACTCCAAGCGCAAGGTTTGCAACCAAGTACGCTACTGCTACCGAAAACCTCTCTCAATCCGACTCAACACTATACGCGGCTCAACTACTTAGACCTACTACTGAGTGTTACCTTCCTCTCACTCATCATTAGCTTTATTGTCTTACAGCAATTGACCTGGCAACGCGAACAATATGGCGTTTTACTCTTCGTATTATTTGCCAGTCAGTTCAACGATATTGCCCAATATCTATGTGGGAGACTGCTTGGACGTAAGCTCTTTAAACGAGGTCTAGCGCCGACTATTAGCCCGAATAAAAGCATTGAAGGTGCTATCTTTGGTAGTTTAGTTGCGGCAATCTTGGCAACAGCACTAGGTTTTTGGCTCACCCCTTTTGATTGGTGGGTCTGTCTATTAGCTGCCTATGGCTTGGCTGTAAGCGGTATATTTGGAGACTTGTTGGAATCAGCATTTAAGCGTCAACATGGGGTGAAAGACACCGGAACGATGCTCGCTGGTCATGGTGGGGTATTAGATCGGATAGACAGTTTGCTGATTGGAGTGCCAGTATTTACCCTACTGTACTGGTTATTTGGTTAAATACAATCAAAGCACAGATAGCATAGTCATCTATGCTTTATCTAGTTTACTGCGCAATACCCAATTGAGCACAGGCTTAGGCAAATGATTTAAGGCACTCGTGATATAGCGCATTGAGCGTGGGAATATCGCCAGTTCTACATCATCGTCAATCGCCTGCATAATATTATCAACAGCTGCTTGCGTGCTCATGATAAATGGCTTATGGCTAGCATCGCCATCGTTTAAATCACGTAGTGCTTGAGTATTGATATAGCCTGAAGCAATACAGTTCACTTGGATGTTGTAAGGCGCAAGTGCTGCTCGATAAGCGCTAGCCGTAGCAATCATTGCACGTTTGCTTTTTGCATAAAGGCTAGCATAAGGATAATCCATCGTACCTGCGATAGAGGCAATACAGATGAGGCTAGTTCTGTCACTTCCAGTCAAATCCAACGCCTGATGTGATTGTTTTAACTGCTGCTTTAACTGATCACTTGCCCATCTAAAAACCTGCTCAAATGCCTGTAAATTAATTGCTAGCATTTGGTCGCTATCTGCTTGATTTAAGTGATGGATACGCTCATTGGTATAGCTACCAGCACTATAGATCAGCCTTTGAAATGGAATACCTGAAAAATTGTCTAATAACGTTTGCGTTTGATTTGGTTCAGTTAAATCACACACATAAGTTACGATAGCAGGATGCTGGCTATTGATATCGGCTATCTTTGCTGCGCTACTACCAACAACGCTTACTTGCCAGCCAAGCATCTGATGATGCAACGCCAATGCCAAGCCAATGCCACTCGTACCACCAACGATAATAATATGCGGCGCATGGTTTCTAGTGATACCTTTTGCGATGTTTTTCATAATTTATGTTGCTGTATATAGTTGACCGTACGCTGATAGCCATATTGCCATTGCGCCTGCATTTGCTGCACAAAACCGTCATAGTCGCTGTGTATTAGCTCAACAGTCATTTGCTTTAGGTTAAACCGCTTTTGCACATTTTGACCTGCTAACTGCTGTTCATTATCGGCAAATGGTAACCAATGTAGCTGACGGTTTTTATTAATGGTTTCAGTGAGCGCCGACACACTGACTGGTTGATAACTGTGTACTGCTGCCAAGCGCTCATTGGGATCAAAACCAAAGACGCGCTGAATCGCGGGAGCAGCCAGCCATGGGTCATAACCTGCCTTAGTCTCTGCAAATACGCTATCACCCAACTGACAGGCCAACTCAATCGGTGTGAGATTAATCACACCTCCTAAACACCAGCCAAGCTCTGTGATATGTGTTGGCGGTAGATAGTACATATCAGCCATAGACGCGCGAATCACTGGGGCAAAATCCCATTGCGTCTGCACCTTTACAGAAGGGTGTATGCGTCCGTTTGCGAATGTGTGCGCAGGTGATGTCATTTGCCCGTCGGCCAGACCTGATGCGAAATTTGGCAAATTTGCTAAGCACGGCGGCGCAAATAACAACTCTTGCAGTGTGGTTTTTTCATTATATAAGCCATCAGTAGATGCTTGATACAATCGACTGGCAATGATAGCTATCTCTGGCGTTGTTTTATCAGCAGCGCTACCATTATCACTAGCAGCAAACCTCGACAGCTCATCTAGCCAGTACTGCTCGTTATCAATACGAAACATTGCCAACTGCTGTAGCTCATTTAACAGTCGCTCGTAGCTGTCTGCTTGCCGTTGGCCTTGTCCGTTATCCCTTTGCTTTGATAACCGCCAACGTTTGAGTGCATGGGTCATATAACGCAGCTTTAGAAGTTTATTGGCTTCATCTGGCGCGACATGTCTGATGGCAGTGATGACACGATACAACTCACGACTACACATCAGCGCTTGCAAATCCTTGGGGTTAGGCGCAAGTTGTACTAAGTAAGCAGACAAACTACCACCGCAAGTACCGACGATAATATCTGGCGCTAAATCATGAGACACTAAGGCTGCATAACTGCCCAAATAGTAACCGAAACGTGACCCTCCCCCTGAAAACAGCTGAACACGTTCATAAGGTTTAACCTGCTCATTGTTCATCTATCACTCATCATCAGTTTGTGCAGTTTTAATCGCTAATGACACGGTAAAAATACCAAAGCGATCGATACGCATCGTGACTTTCTTAAAGCCTGCACGCTCAACCAGTTGATCCATCTCCGCTTGCGAGCGACAGCGCATCACCCAACTGCTACCGCGGTGATTGTTCAATGTTTTACTGATAAACTCCTGCTCAGGGTGCCAAGGTTGGTTGGTATAAATCAGATAACCGCCCGATTTTAAACTATCATGAATACCTGCCAAAGCTGTCGCTGGTAGCGCATTATCAGAGAATAATTCAAATAACCCTGAAGCAATAGCAAGATCTGATTTTTTAGTATCGGTACTAGTATCATTCGTATGTGCATTGATATAACTGGAAGGATCAAAGGCATCCTTCTGACTGGTCACTACTCGATCAGCAATCACTAACTGCTGTGCTTTTGCTTGCAGTGCCTGAATATTATGCATCTCATAATCACGCAATTCAGCATACAAATCTGTAAATTCTGTCAGCAGATCAAACGCATAAAAACCATGCCCACTAGCGATATCTAATAATTTCGGTTGATATGGCTCAGCGTTTTTTTGCTTGGTAGTCCTAATGTCGGCTAATGCTTCACGTGCCAACTCCAATATATGCTCACGGCGAATGCGAATACCTTGCCAGCCGATATTGTTTAAATAAAATTTATCGACTGCCTGTCCGAATTTATTCTGACCGCTGGGTTTATTATAATAGACATGATCCAGTGAATGACCTGAATCAAATCCATGCTCAAGTCCTGTAGCAATCGCATCGCTAACATGACCAAACTTCTGCATCGCAAAACGGGTAATCGCAAAGTTTGGATTGAATGGTTTAATCGCCAAACGATCCACTTTATCCTTACTGGCACTGTTTAAGTGAGCCGTACTTAGCTCAGGGACTTGTACTTGGGTGCTAAATATTTGCTCAGCAAACTCAATACAGTCGGCAAAGACATCGGCTTTATTGGTCTCATGAAAGATTGCATGGTAGCTGTCTGGATACAACTGCCAGCGTTTGATCGGTGTGTTAATCGCTTCATAAAATGTGCGCTCAGCCTGTTTATCGACCACATAATCCTTGCCCGCACATAAGACGAACGTCGGTACGGTGATAGCACCAGCATCATCGAGTAGACGCTGACCCGTTGCATGGGTATCAATGAGTAAATCAGTCGAGATACTATTCGATATCAATGGATCGGCATTATAAGCTTGCTGCGCGTCTTTATCATGGGTCAGTACTTGTGCTTTAACATAGCTGCTGACACGTGACATCAGACCTAGCGTACGTGCTACCTTCAGTGATGGTATGGCAAAGGGCAAATACAAGCGAATACTGAGCGCAGGCGTGCCAAGTATCATCCCGCGAATATTAGGCGCATAATCGTGTACCCATGCTGCTGCCAACACTGCGCCGATACTGTTAGCGACAATCAATGTATCTTCGATAGCAATACCAGTTTGCCCAATCACCAATTGTACAAAACCCTCTAAATCTCGCTCAAGCTCAGTGACGCTCTCTGCATGATCTTTGATACCCCCTGAGCGCCCATTACCGCGCGCATCCCAAGCAAATACTTGATAGCCAGCTGTTGCAAACTGCTCTCCCAGCTCTGCCAATCGTCCCGAATGCTCATGTCCTCGGTGCAATAAGATAACTTGGCGCAACGGTTGGTTGGCTTGCTTGATAGCTGATTTTTTCATGTCTTCTAAAGGCGTCGTTAGCCAATAGCGATAATAAATAGCCGTGCCGTCGTAAGCGTTATAACAGCTTTCACCATTGATGATTTTAGATGCAGGCAGGTCAAAACCAACACTGGCCTGTTCTTCGAATTTTTGACTATCAACGGTTGTGGTTGGCATTTCTTTGAACTCCAATGGGCGAGCGTTATCAGTAGAAGTATTTGGCAAAACAACAGTAAGAGATAGTGAGTTGTTTGTTGACTCACCCAGTACGGATCGCAGCTGAGGTGGGTTATGCATCAAGTATAACTCTGTCATATAACGTAGTCGATTGAGACAGGTCTTTAGTAGCATTATCTCTGTTAATATAAATAATTGACTCATTCTGATAGCAGGTAAAGCCACCTGCCCTTTAATACTTACTGGCGCTTTGGCTCTAATGCCCATAAACGCACCAAGCATACCTAATAAGAAGGCACGATCGCTTTTGCCCAAAGGCCCTTGGTTAGCACGAACACCTAACATGGTATTACTAGTAACGCCCAACAGCTCGGTGCCAATACTAAGCGCGATCAGAGCAGTGATATGGTGCTGAGAAATTGATATGTTCGTTGGTAAGTTGGCTATTACCGTTTGCCGTTCTTTGTTATTGATATGAGGGGTCAGAATATGAGGCGCCAGACTCGCTAATAGAGCCGTATCGGCAACCATATCACCTACCTCGTTTAACACGGCTCCTAGCGTTGATGCCTGGCCATGTTCACGGGCCATCATGCCATCGATGGCATTGAGTGCCATACGTACAAACAATGATGATGGTAATAAAAGCCACAGCCGCTGCTGTTCAGCCGCTAGTTTGGCAATGATATAGGCAGTACCGATACTTAATAAAACAGCGGATACTGTCACTTGATTAGCGGTAACATTTTGCTCAACCAGCGCATTACTTATCGGGCGTAGTTGATTTTGAAACTGAGTTTTGAGCTGATATAGGGACATGAGTTTAGCCAAATATTTTCAGTACTTTAATGTAGCAACAAAAGTTTATAAGGTAAAGAATTACAAAGCGCTCAAAAACGTTCAAACATTTTGAAAAAGATATTTATTAACATCATTATAATCGTCCAGTTTTTCCAGTTTAGCCAACAATGAGCGATGATTTACAATGAATCTCAGTGGCTCATATCAATACTATTAACCTTATATGGTACAATCTTCAGCTTCTTAAAAACGCCTTATTAAAAATGCTGCGAGCCCTTTATCATGGAAAGCCTAGTCACCCTTGTTCTGGTATTAATGCCAATGTTTATTGGCTTTGCCATTCCGTCTAACCCTACTATGACAAAATTGGCCGACAAAGGTCTATCATACTTGGTATTTATTATCCTAGCGTTGATCGGTATTGAGCTGTCTCAGGTAGAAGGTCTAGGTAATCAGTTGGGTGAAATTGCCTTATATGTCACTGTATTATCGATACTGACGATTGGTTCAGGTTTATTTGGGCTGATGTTGTTCGATCATCTGCGCCCGTGGCATGCCAAAAAACCAAGCGTAAAATCTAAAGAGCATCGGGTGAGCATTCGAGGTAGCTTGGCGCAAGTGGTTTGTGTGGTGATCGGGATGGTGATTGGCTATTTCTTGCCTGCTGATTATATGCCGCCTGAAAACTCTATGACTGTCATGCTGATGATTTTGATTTTACTGGTCGGTATAGGCTTAAAAGGATCGGGCATCACCTTAAAAGAAGTACTACTGAATAAACGCGGCGTAGAAATGAGTGTCATCTTTACGCTAGCGGTATTGGCGGGTGGGCTTATCTTTGCACTACTATTTACTGATGTGTCATGGACGAAAGGCTTAGCACTATCGTCAGGGTTTGGTTGGTACTCGCTATCAGCGATTGTCATGACCGATGCTTATGGCGCGGTTTGGGGTAGTGTCGCGTTGTTTAATGACTTGGTACGCGAGTTCTTTGCGTTAATCTTTATTCCGGTATTTATGCGCAAATACCCCTCCGCTGCGGTTGGGCTTGGCGGCGCGACCAGTTTAGACTTTACCTTGCCTATCATTCAGCAGTCAGGTGGTCTAAAAGTCGTGCCACTAGCGATTAGCTTTGGCTTCCTAATCAACATTGTCTCGCCAGTGCTGATGGTGTTTTTTTCGGCGTTGGGATAAATAAGATAGCTCACTATATACGCTTTTAGTGATTATATAGTGAGCCTATTAAAGGTTTTCATATGGATTATATAATGTAACTCTCAACCACTAAATATCAATAGCAATATATATATCATCCGCGAAATCTTCAGACCACTCGTGTTGCTTAGCTAACGGTGAGCACCACACTGAAATAAATAAACCGATCAAACTATCTGCCCGCTTAAGGATTTTATCTTCATTCCAGATACTTAATTCATCTTCAGCTTCTAATTGAAAATAACGATTTAGATTAGACTTACTATATTTAAGTATTTCTGGCCGCTTTGCCTGCCATGAGCCATTAGAAATAGAAGGATTTAAGCTATCTGTGATTAGTGTCAAATTACCGATTGTATTTTTTAACGTATTTCTACGCGACTCTTGCTCAAGAATATCTTCTGGTGACTTTCCTTCGTTTTCAAGTGGCCAATACTTTTCCCACTTCTCTGGCAATATATGTTCAATAGTGAGATTCTTTTGAATGGGCATTGATTCAGCTTTAGTATGATGAGCAGCAGCGTCTATTGCTTCCAATACCATTCTAAGCTTATATTGCGCGATACGCCCATATATAGGTCGTTCTAGTAGCTGAGACTTTAGCTCGATATCATCGGGCATTCGCGAACTATCGCTATCGCTTTTAGATAATATTTTGTGTATATCATATGAACTAATAAGACCATCAGACTCTTTTTTAGTACGATATATTTCTTTTATAACATCTGTAAAATAGCGGTTATAGTTTTTACTGGTCATGCCACATACCATTCTTCTAACCAAATATGATTCCAAAGTACTTAAAAACTCGTATAATTCTGTCGGCTGATGTTGCCATAATTTCATTGCTAACAGTAACAATGGATAGACCGTTGCTGTACCTACAGCTTCTAATCGATATAGGAATAAAGCCACTCTTTCGTCTTGCGGTTGAGTAATAAGCTGATATAGCTTAGCAAATTCTTTAAGAGCAATTAGGTGCTCAGTCGTATTTTTAGGATGTTTAAAAAAACGGTTATTAAACTTATCATAACTATCTTCTGTATCATTGACATATACTTTGAATGAATCAAAAAGATGCGATACTTTAATATCATCCTGCAACATCAAACTTAAATAATTCTGCAGAAACCAATCTATTCGTGGTCGCTTAGTACGTCCTTGACTAACCTCTTCACGCCAAAACTCACTATCAAATGCGAGCCAATACTCAGTGTATAAACGTTCTATTTCCTTATCTGAACCAATAACCTTGCGAAACAGAAAATTCTTAATTAAGTCTGCAGGGAGAAGCTGAGTGCCGCGTGCATTAAGCGTTTCAAAAATAACTTGTGCTTCATCTTGCGAATGCAGGTCGATGACTACAATTTGTAAATACTCACGTACTACTTGCCATAAAGCATCTAAACAATCCTCTACATCGTTATGCTCTGAGAACCATACTTCTAATACTCTAAGAAAGTAATGATAAGCTTTAAATATTTGACTATTTTTGATTTTATCTTCAAGTTGATGTGCCTGCTCTAGATCATACTTATTTAATTGATGTACAACTTCAAATGCTGAGCGATCACTGTTTGTAGGCCAAATTTTGTAAGCTTCTTCGTCCAAATCAACCTTACTGCGTTTATTACTTACCAAACCATCAAATCTGTCATAAAGCTTAGTGTTTTCATACTTCTCACAAATATCTCTGATAGCAATCATCATTATTTGTAGAGTAGTAAATCGCTGTTGCCCATCAATAACTTGTCTGGTTTCAATAGAACCCGTAACATTGTTATTACGCTCTAATACCACTGCCCCTAAAAAATGGCTGCGACATATCTCATTTGATAGATAACGATCAGCGACATCAACAATATCTCCCCATAGATGACACCAGTTTTTTTCTTCTGTCCAAACATAGGGACGCTGGAATAGTGGGATTTGATACGAGACAGTACCATCAAATATACGTTCTAAGTTACGAGCATTAGCTTCCATGTATGTGAACTTCCTTTAGTTGACTTTAATATTAGAATATAGCGTAAAAATTTTAATTTAAATCTAAAATAAATAACCCTTCATCTCTAATCTACCTAAATATAAAGTGCTTTGTAAATAGTCTTATGAAATATCAAACCCCACTCGCCTGCTTAGCAAACAAGCGCATCAATGGTTTTATTTTACTGACTCGGTACATGCCTTCATTACGTATCTGCTGCACGGGACGCACTTGTGCAAGCGACCCTGCAAATAACCAGTTAAGCGCAGAAAAGCTGTGCATCATTAGGCTATTATGCGGACGGCGCGAACGCTCATAATGACGTAGCGTTTGATTACTTCCCCAAAGCGTACCGCCACTACGGGTAAAGTCATGCTTTAGCTGCTCACATAATACTGTCACATCCAGCATACCGAGGTTCAACCCTTGACCCGCCAGCGGATGTACGCCATGAGCTGCATCGCCAATAAGTACCAAGTTATCAGCGACGTAGCTTTTCGCTTGCTGTGCCGCTAATGGAAAACTAGCGATAGACTCAATCTGATTAATCGCACCCAGCTCGTAATTGCTAGCAGCTGCTAACTTATCAGCGATAAATCGATCTTCTTCCTCTATCAATGCCAATGCTTGATTGCGTGGCAATGTCCATACTATTGACTGCCAATGCTGCGGGCTTGCCTTATCAACATCGGTTATATCTGCTAATGGCAATAGTGCCAGTGTGCCCGTCGGTAGCATAGCTTGACGTGCCGTTGCCTGATGCGGTTTCTCAGTCTGAATCGCACAGCAAATCGCGGTTTGATTATAATCAAGCATATCTACGCCAATCCCTGCTTGCTGGCGGACAAATGAACCGCGCCCATCAGCGCCAACTAATAGACGCGCATCAATCGCTTCGCCATTGTCTAGAGTTACACGGTAGCCTTGCTGCGCCCCTAGCCAATCCATATTGACAACTTTATGACCAGCGATAAGGGTCAGATAGTCGCTGACATCCTCTTCATGCAAGCGTTGCCATAATGCGTACTCGATAACAGCAGGCTCGACCATACTGCCTAATAATATAGGCTCATGAGTTTCACTACTATTATCCTCAGCGCCGCTATCTTCACTTTCGCCAAATAATAGCTCACCCATACCATTTAACTGCCACACTTGCATTTGCGAGTAATCTGCTTTGCGTTTAGAGGCGGCAATATGTTGCCAAGCGCCAATATCTTTAAGCAAATTAATACTAGCCATACTGAGTGCATAGACACGTGCATCACGTTTGCTAAGTACATCTTGCCAAGCTGACTCATCACGCTCAGGGCGGGCATCAATCAATGTCACTGGCATTTTATCCTGCGCCAGCTTTAGAGCAAGCGTCGCTCCAACGATACCGCTACCGATAATCAGCGTATGGTTGTTTTTCATAAGGTATCTCTCAATATTGCTCAATATTAGAATGCTTATTATCAATCTTAATTACAGTTAGTTGATTCAGTTTAAAAGAGGGACAAGGCAACCGAGTGCAGCTGTATAGGCAATACTTTAAGCGAGGTTAACGCTGTCACTCTTTTAAAGAGGATTTAACTATAGCACTATGATTTTAGACCCATCGCATAAGTGGCGACTAGTGGTTTAATATTTGGCAATTTATCAAAGGCCAACAAAGCCATATTTCGTACCAGCTTAATCGCTGGGTTAGGATGCGTGAAGCCATGTACTACCGCATCACAAAAACGAATCACTCGCTTCTGGTCGGTTTGACGTGCTTTCTCATAACGCTTTAATAACTGTGCATCACCGATATCTGCGCCTTTGAGCACTTGTGCATTTAGCATTTGTGCCAGCACATGCGCATCTCGCATACAGAGATTAAAGCCTTGGCCAGCGACAGGATGCAGAGTATGAGCGGCATTGCCCATAATGACGCAGCGCCCTTCTACTTGCTTATCCGCTAGTACGCGGGTCAATGGATAGGCGCCGCGGCGACCAGCAGCGATAAACTTGCCAGCGCGTTGTCCAAAGGCTTGCTGTAGGGTCTGCAAGAAATGGGCGTCGTCTTCTAAATATCTGGTTTCTTCACCTGTTGGGCATACCCACACGACAGAGCGCCTGTAACCTTGCTGATACTCATCGTTGCCATCGCCTTCTGGATCAGTCAGTGGGAGCACAGCAAGTGGGCCAGCTGGACTAAAACGCTCAATCGCTGCATGCTCGTGTGGCGTATCTGTCTCTACTACGCCGACGATGGCCGTTTGCTGATAGTCATACGTAGTTGTACCGATATCTAGCAATTGTCGTACTGTAGAATCGCGTCCATCACAAGCGACTAATACGCTAGCTTGTAGCTGCTGCTCGTTTTCGGCTTCATCGTTATAATTAAAGCTAAGTGTCACACTATCGGCTTGCTGCTGGACAGTCGTCACATTGGCATTATCTATCAAGGTAATTAATGGCGCTTGCTGTGCGGCTAATAAAAGTTTACGACCCAGCCAAGCGTTTTCGATGACTTGCCCAAATGACTCAACGCGCTCTTCTGCTTTATTTAGCTGCGCGCGCCCAAAGCTGCCTTGCTCACTAATCTGTACAGTGTCGATACGGCAGGCATGGCTCTGTAATTCATCCCACAGTCCAATCTCTTGATATATTTGTACCGTGCGCCGCGATAAAGCCGTATTGCGACTGTCTAAATAATGGCTGCGAGTACTATCATCCGTTGGACTGATGGTTGGATAGCTGTTTTTTTCTAACAAGGTGCTCGCAATACCGTGATGGGCCAATAGCAATGCAAAAGACAAACCAACATGACCACCACCTGCGATAAGCACTTGCTGGTCGGTTATCGCTTCTTTGTTTTTAGATATGCTGTCGAACTTTTTAGGTATGCTGTCAGTATTGGATAAATGTGAATCAGTATCTTGCATCGTGATTTTCCTATTATAATTTTTTGGACAAGCAGTTTATTTATGATAGACAACTGCTCGTCACTGACTTTATTTTATAATTTTTATCATGTCGCTGCTGTTGTTAGATAGGTTGCAGCAACCTATGGTATCGCCCATAGATTACCACAAATTGTCTATTATGCCGTGGTCTTAACAGTAGACAAATCGTTTCTCCACTCTCATCGTAAACGAGGTTTATATTTATAAAACCCAAATATATTAATTTTATTAAAGCACTATCACATGATGGGTAGCGATGAATTATATAGAACTGATAGCAACATCGAATCGATCTATAGAAAATCGCTGTAGCAGTTGCAATCAGCATACAAAAACAGCGTTATCTATCTAATGTATGGCTTGAAATTTAAAAATTCTCTACCATAATGAAGGCAAGACTTTCATTACTTTTATTTACTACCTTCCACAAAAACAACAATAATAACGCCGTCATTTTTATCATCTACAATCTTTTTATCACCTAAACACTGTAATTCCACTAACTATTTTATCTCTGCAACCCGCCACGCAATTAAAACCAAATCATAGCGTCGGGTACACAATAAAAGGATAATCGCTTGACTGATTCCATGAGCCGCCGTATAAAGTTTGAATCATTGACCCCAGCACAGCTAAAAACCGTGCTTGGTGAATATAACAATCACATGAAATATATCCAAGAACGCCTCGATATTAAAATCATGCAGCGCCAAGGCGATTTTTGCCTGAGTGGCGATGTGACCAATGTCGAACGCGGTGAACGTATTATCTACAAAATGGTAGATGAAGCACAGAACACCAAAGACATCAGTGCAGAAGAGCTGCATCTTATCATCCAATCTAGCCTCTCTCGTGATGAAGACATCGAAGAAGACGAACAAGATCACGATGACATGGAATATGATGAAGATTTGGATGAGGCTAGCGAGTTTACGCCCATCAGTTTACGTACACGTAAAGGCCGCATCGTTCCGCGTGGTGGCAACCAACAGCGCTACGTAAAAAACGTCCTGAGCTCTGATGTATCGTTTGGTATTGGGCCAGCTGGTACGGGTAAAACGTATCTAGCAGTGGCATGTGCCGTCGATATGCTTGAGCGTAATGAGATTGAGCGTATTTTGCTAGTACGTCCAGCAGTAGAAGCTGGCGAAAAGTTGGGCTTCTTGCCAGGTGATTTGACCCAAAAAATCGATCCGTACTTACGCCCGCTATATGACGCACTCTATGAGATGATAGGCTTTGAAAAAGTCGGTAAAATGATTGAGCGTCAGATTATCGAAGTGGCACCGCTTGCTTATATGCGTGGTCGTACTTTGAATAACTCATTTGTCATTCTAGATGAAGCGCAAAATACCACGCCTGAACAGATGAAAATGTTTTTGACCCGTTTGGGCTTTGGCTCACGTGCCGTCATTACTGGTGACATTACTCAGGTCGATTTGCCACGTGGTCACAAATCAGGCTTGGCACAAGCAATGGATATTCTAAAGGATATCGAAGAGATTCATATCACAAAGTTTGATTCAAAAGACGTCGTACGACATCAATTGGTACAACAAATCGTTGAAGCCTATGATGTGTTTGATGAAGAACAAATGGCTTTAGAAGAAAAACGTAAGTTTGAACGTATTAAAGAACAAGAGCGTAGACAAGCTGTCGCTAATGCAGCAGCCAATCTGTAATAATCAAGCTAATCACTGAATTACAGTCATTTGCTATAAGCATTTATCTTGCATAAGAAAACCGGATTACTAAAAGTAGTCCGGTTTTTTCTTACTGACAGTTTATTGAATTTAGCTCTTTCGCTACTAGTCGCCCACCAGTAACTTAGCTATAGTAGCCTTTATACATTTTATACATTGGCCTCTATTTATTAGCCAACAATTTAGCGATGAGATAAACAGTGATTGAGCTGCTTTTATGGTAAAAAACTGGCAAATAAATCACCTAGACGATGCAGCATTAGAAACGCATTTATTTATAATAAAAAGGACAGCAATATGAGCCAACCTGACAATACTAATGTCGATGACAAGATCGCTAGCAACCATGCCAGCTTAGCAGCACTTGATATCAGTGCGACCGACAGTATTGATGATGAAATATTAGATACTTTTTATAATCGCGAGCATTTACTATCAGTCATGATGGCGACTTTAGATTATATAGATGGTCGTATTAATACTGGTCTGACCCTACCCTATTTTGCAGATATTGTTCCTGAGCTTTGGCAGGAAAAGTCTAAAACACTAGATATATATATCACTGATGAATTCGAAGGCCGTGCTTTAAATCTAGAAGCACGCGGCAAGGACTATGCGACCAATATTTTGTCTTATCCAAGCGAATTACCTGCAGCCGTCATTGAGCTGATGCCAACATTGCCTCTTGGAGAGCTGGTTATCTGTCATGAAGTGATGGTACGTGAAGCGGCTGAACAGGACAAAACAGTGGCGCAGCACATCAGCCATTTGCTAGTGCATGGCGTGCTACACCTACTAGGTTTTGATCATGAGCTCGGACAAGCTGAACAAGATGAGATGGAGTACTTTGAAATTGATATTTTGGCAGGCCTAAACCTACCAAATCCTTATATCTAAACTAGCACTGCTTCATTAAACAGTCTTCTAACTCTTAGACAGCTATCAATCAATCTTTAGATAATGGCAATTTTTGCGCTTGACCCATTTGGTTGATCATATGATCTAAGCCTTTAACATGGACACTGCGCTGCGGGAATGGAATCTCGATTTTCTCATCATCTAGAGCTTGCTTGAATTGCTCTAGTAGCTCGCATTGCATCGACCACCAGTCGGCATTGGTTGTCCAAACGTTTAGGGTAAGATCGACTGAATTATCGCCTAGATTGGTCACTCGTACGATAGGTTCAGGATCAGTAAAAGCCAATGGGTTATTTCTTGCCAGACTTAACATCACGTCTTTAGCCGTTTTGATATCAGCATCGTAGCCAATACCGACGGTGATATCGACGCGGCGATTGGGTAGCGCTGTATAATTAACCACAGGTGAAGTCGTGATATCGCTATTAGGAATGATGATATCATGATTGTTAATGGTCGTCAGATGGGTATTAACCAAAGTAATCTCAGTCACCGTACCTGTGTAGCTACTAATCTGTACGTAATCGCCGCGTACAAACGGGCGAAACGTCACAATCATAATACCAGCGGCAAAATTTGATAGCTGGTCTTTTAATGACAAACCAACGGCGACAGCGGCACCACCTAAGATCGCAACGACCGAAGTAGTCTGTACACCGACTTTGCTAAGTGCAGCTAAAATCACTACGACCAGTAGCACGCCATACAATAGACGACTTAAAAAACTAGCAACTGTCTCGTCCAGATGGCTACGCGTCATCAAGCGATCGGAAAAAGCGACTGCCTTTTTGGCAAGCCAACGTCCAACGATAAATATAAGTATTGCTAAAGCGACTTTAATGACCAACTCTAGGGCATTGCTCGTTAAGGTAGCGACATCGACGGTAAAACCTAAAAATTCCATACTGACTCTTTATTTTATAGCTGTGTGTTATGAACTTGGGTATCTGTAATGATAAAAAATGGTGCGTTAAGTGTTATTCTTAACAATTGTATTTTCGGTGATATTTTTTCAGCAACTTTATTTTCAGTAGCTTTTTTCTTAGTGCTTGTCTTCTTAGTGCATAAATACATTAACCTTAGTACGTTACTTCGACTGTATCACTATAGCGGTAAGTACGTATCAAGCGCAGCTCGACGATATCGCTCATATCTTCGGTGAATTTACCAAAGGGTGCAGCTTGTCGTACCGACTGCTTGGCCGCTTCATCCAATATCGTAGAGTTCGAGCTTTCAAGCAGTCGAATGGCTTTGATATTGCCGTCGTTACTGATGATAACCATTAGCCGTACTTCGCCCGTAATGCCTTGGGCACGCGCTTGCACGGGATAATGCAAGTTGCCCACTCGCTCGACATGCTCACGGAATGTATTGATATAGTCTGCTGCCGCACCCCGTGTGGTCGAATTACTATCCATCGTCACGACTTTGGATTTGGTTGCGTAGACCTGCTGACGCTGAGATAGCTGAGCTTCTAAGGTGGCAATCTGCTTACGTAGCCGCTCTTCTTGCGCCATTGCATCATCTTGCGCTTGCTCGCTGTCATTATCCGACTCTACAGTGGCCTGACGCCAACTTAACGTCGTACGCAGATAACTCTCTTGATAACGCTGCTGACGTACTTTACGCTGTAAATTAACGATATCTTGAGTCTCACTCATTTGCTCAGCAGACATTGCACTTAACTGATTGTTCTCTTGTCTGAGCTGCTCTTCTATTGTACCGCCGCCCTCTTGTGAAGCGTTGGCAATAAAGTGTGCATCTTCATTGGGCTTCATATTGTCGGTCAGCGCCTTTGCCACATCTTGCATCATAGCAGCTGGGTCTTTTCCCATAGAGAAGCTAATTCCGAAAATAATCAGCACATGAACAGCCACTGCAATAACAATAGCAACAGGCAAGCTTATATCGCGCTTGGGCGCTTGCGCGGAAAAATGATAGCTCTGTGAGTCTTTTATATAGGCCACAATGAATCTCAGCTTGTGAGCACATCAGTACAAAGCACTATTTAACAAGTGTTGTAACGATGGGCATGATTTATACTGGCGCTATCATAACATGACATAGAATTATGTCGCCAGTATAAGCACTGAGACGGCATTTTGACATTTGCCATACAGTATTGGTAACCTTATCCGCTGATTGAAAAACATGCATTTGAGAATATATAAGGCAGACGAAACACTGTCTATACCAAATGAATTGCTATAAAACGCATGTGTTCATTTTGAAGCCACTGTATTTGTTATATACTGCTTTAGCATAATAGCATTAGTAGCACGATACTTTGCAACAATCAGAACTGTGCATCGTGTTGATTAGGCACGGCAGATTATCAAGCAGCACAGTAAATGTAGATTCACTATGCACTAGTATCAGAGGTCAGTTTTTCGCTTTTGCTACCTATCAGTATAAAAATTACTAATGGTCGTAGATATTTAGAAATTATAGATGATTAGCTTTCGTTCAAATTAACGATAGCCTGCAAAGTTTGTTTAGCCATTTTTACGTCACCGATTGAATGACGCGCCCTATAAGGATAATAAGTTTGAGTGACTTTGATAACGTGAATAATTCAGACAATTTTGATGAGTTCTTCGAGAGTATTGGCTATCGTTTTGACGAGTCATTCGGCAGTGGTTGGGAGCGTATCGCCCAATCGGTTAAAGATATCTATAATAAGACGACGGACAAGTTCGAAGATGAGTTGTCATTGCCAGTAGCACAGACTTACGTTAACGATGCATTACAAACATTCGTCACCGACAATGTAAAAGCCATTTTAGAGCTACGCGTCGAGATGCATGATGATTGGTTTCGTTTGTACTGCACTGTCAATGCAGGCGGCATCTATGCTGAGGTGGCAAGTAACTTTAGCTTAGTTCACGTCCAACTCGATCGCAATGTGCAGCGCTTTGTATTTGGTCAGCAAACTTATACCGATATATTAAATCTGCGCTGCGAATCTTTCGTGAAACGCCAAGGAGTCAAACTGGCGATTTGGTTTTATCATAGCGTCCTCAAAAAAGACCCTTTAGGCTTTATTCTGTCGTACGTCAATATTGCTCGCGCAAAAGACGAAGTGATTTATCTCGATATCCATCGTTGGTTAAAAAACAACAAAAAAATTATGAGTACTTTGCACAAGGTACAGATAAATTATGGCGAGCTAGAAGAAGAGCAAATGATTTTGAAGGCTCAAATCAACTATCGTGATTTACTGGCGGCCAGCAGTAACGAAGATATCATCGGTGATGATGATGATCCTGAATTGATGCAAGGCCCTATTAACCCTGTAGACGATGCGACTGAACCAAGCCAAGAGTAAGTCGCTAATGTTTCATCCCATAAGACAATGTTTTATCCCATAAAAAAACGCTGCAGCTTAGAGGTTATTGGCCTTATAGATGCAGCGTTTTTTTATTAAAGTCGTCAACTACCAGTAGTTCTCTACGGCAATATTACCCTCACCGCGGCGATTCATTACTAGTCCCAGTGTCTTTAATGCCTCTTTGGTATCTTCTACCATATCTGGGTTGCCACATAGCATGACATGCGTAGTATCAATATCTAATGCGATACCCGCGCGCGCTTGCAACGTACCCTCTAGCAGCAGCTTCGGCAGACGCTCTGACAATGCACCATCGACAGGCTCACGAGTGACGGTTGGGATAAAGATAAGCTTTGCTGGATTATCAACCAGTGTACCGAAGTCTTCTTGTAGGCTTTCGATTTTCTCAACGTAAGCAAGTTCATCGAGCGAACGTGCGCTATAAGCCAATACAATGTGCTCGTAATCTTCCCATGTCTTTAAATCTTGCAGCATTGACAAAAACGGTGCTAAACCAGTCCCTGTTGCTAGCAGCCATAAGTCTTTGGGCAATGGTTTTTGGTAACGTGCTAACGTCAAAAATCCAAATGGCATCGTATTAAGTAGCAGTTCATCACCCACTTGTAAGTGCTGCAATTGCGACGTAAATGCACCATCAGGAATCACGATAGAGAAAAACTCTATCACCTCATCAAAGGGCGAAGAGACAATCGAATACGCGCGAAAGACATCTTCATTCAATGCGCTATCAGCAGTTTCATCACTTGCATCAGTCTGCTGGTAATATTTTAATTGACTGGGATTGACGCCTAAACGTACAAACTGCCCCGCTGTAAACTTAAAACTATCGGGACGGCTGACGGTAAAGCTAAATAAATTTGGCGTCCATGTGGTTTTACTGAGCACCGTTACGGTTTGAATATTATCACTCATAATTATTCGTCACTTATACTTTATTAAACTGTATTTTTATAAGATATCTTTGATAGGCAAAAGAAGATAAATGCCAAAAAGATAAGCATAAAAAAAGATGCGCCAAGCTTATCATAAAGCTGGCGCATCTTGGTTTTTTAACCGTAACAACAGATAGATCGCAGCGACTTATCTGTTGTATTAACTCAGCGACATTACCAAATGCGAGCCAAACTTGCCCACTCAATCATACTATTTGGCAAGATACCAAAGAATAGAATAATCGCCGTCACAGCAATGACCATGATACCACCGGTACGAATACCCCATTGCCCAGACACGTCAAACTCGATGAGCTGCTTAGGACGTTTGAACAGCGTGAGTAAAACGCGTAAGTAGTAGAATAGACCAATCGCACTGCCCAAGATAATCATCGCAGCCAAGAACCAGTTGGTGCCTTGTACCGCAGCTAAGATAGCAAATAGCTTAGTGATAAAGCCTGCCGTCAACGGAATACCAGCCAATGACAACATCATGATAGTCATGACAGCGGTCAATAATGGACGACGCCAGAATAGCCCTTGATAATGCGTCAACTCATCAGCTTCACCAGATAAGCGATACGGACTCGACATCAACGTCACTACACCAAAGGCACCAATAGAGGTAAAGGCATAAACTGCCATATACATACTAGAGATACTATCAGCGGCCGAGCCAATGCTGACAATCACGATCATCACATAACCCATATGGGCAATAGATGAGTAACCGAGTAGACGCTTGAGACTGGTTTGACGTACTGCCAACAAGTTACCTACCAAGATAGATAAAGTTGCCATGACCATTAATAGCATCTGCACTGATGGCAATGCCAGCAAAGCAGTATCGATTAAGAAACGCACGGCTAGTGCCATCATCGCCACTTTTGATACTGATGCTAAAAAGGTAGCGATAGGCGCTGGTGCACCTTCATAAACATCTGGTGTCCACATATGGAAAGGAGCAGCTGAGAGTTTAAAGGCGATACCAAACATCATCATTGCCGCACCCAATATCAGTAGTGGCGACTCAAAGATATTGCCTAGCACCATGCTGATTGGCTTAAATGCCAGTGAGCCTACTTCTGCATAGATAAAGGCCATACCCATCAGCAACGTCGCTGATGCAGTCGCTGACAATACCAAATATTTCAGTCCCGACTCAAGTGACTGGTTGCGCATGTAAGTATAAGCAAGCAAACCATATAACGGTACTGATAGCATCTCTAGGCTCATAAAGAATGACGCCATATGCTGCGCGCTTACCATGAGTAATGCACCAATGGTCGATAGCAGCATGAGCAAGTACAGCTCTTCTTTATTGTCTTTTAGGTTGGCCAGATACGCATAAGACAGCGTACAACAAGCCAAGGCACAGATAAAAATCACCACCATATTAAACTGAGCAAAGTTATCAATAACAAATAACTGCTCAGCATTTGGCGCGATAGATCCGCTTTCAATCACACCGATCATCTGACCGATCAGGGTAAATAGACCAATGTTTAAGCCTGCCACTGTAATCGTACCAGTGACCATGTGCGAGCGTTTAAAGGTAATCGCGATCATAACCGTCAGTACCGTAATCACTACGGTGATAATCGGCGCGTAAGGCAACAATCCTATCAAATCATTCATCGTAATATCATTCATGACTTAACGTGCCTCCATTACATCAAGCAGCTGCGACGCATCTACCTGTGTCACTTGACTGTATATATATGCGTTATTGATCCACTGCATAGCGTGACTTGAGGTATCAAGGAACGGCTGTGGGTACAGTCCGAGCCATACCAAACCAGCAGCTAATATCAGTAGTAATGACAGCTCGCGCTTGCCCAAATCTTTTAGTTTACGTGCAGGTAAGCCATGTGACTTGGTCTCTCGCTCTGCCAATGCAGCGATGTTGTTTTCACCAAATAACGCGCGATGAATCAAAATCAGTGAATAAAGACCTGCTAATACCAAACTGAATGTCGCAAATACCACAAACACGGGATACTGAGCAAATGAGCCGAATAAAATCATGAACTCGCCAATGAAGTTACCTGTGCCTGGAATACCAAGCAATGCTGCACAGAAGAACATCAGTATCGGTGCGTAGTAACGGAACTGTCCCCACATACCACCCATCAACGTCAAATCACGCGTATGCAGACGCTCATATAGCTGTCCTGCCATGATGAATAGTGCGGCTGAACTCAAGCCATGAGCAAGCATCTGAATCATCAGACCTTGTAAGCTGAGTAATGTACCAGCATAGATTGCCAGTACCACAAAGCCCATATGCGAGATACTGGTATACGCTAGCAAACGCTTCATATCGGTCTGCATAAACGCAAGCCATGCACCGTAGAAGATACCAATCGTACCTAATGTTATGGCTATCGGCGCAAACTCTTGTGACGCTACTGGAAATAGCGGCAACACAAAACGAATCAAACCATAGGCGGCAGTCTTAATGAGCACACCTGCCAAATCCACCGAACCTGCCGTTGGTGCTTGCGCATGCGCATCTGGCAACCAGCCATGAAAAGGTACAATAGGCAACTTCACCGCAAAACCAATGAAGAAGCACAGCATGATGGGATATTCCCAGCCGCCAAGTGACGTACCGAGCAAGTCATTATAGTTAAAGCTGACCACCCCAGTTTGGGCGTAGCTGATAATGACCAATACCAAAATACCGATGAGCATGATAAGCCCAGACGCTTGGGTATAGATAAAGAATTTGGTTGCGGCGTATTCTTTGGTTTTGCCAACCACATCATGACCCCAAAGCGCGATCAAGAAGTAGATAGGAACCAGCATCATCTCCCAAAAGAAGAAGAATAAGAATAAGTCAATGGCCAAGAAAACACCGATGACGCCGCCCAAACTCCATAGCAAGTTTAAATGGAAGAAACCAACACGGCGCTGAATCTCATTCCACGAACAAGCAACGGCTGCCACACCAAGCAACCCTGTTAGGGCCACCATCATCAATGACAAACCATCTAGCGCTAAGTGAAAGCTAATACCAAAACTTGGTATCCATGGCACACTGAACTCCGCGACCCAAGGCACGGTAGCATCTGGTGCAATGACCTGCTGACTCATACCGCTAAAATCACCTTGCTGCCAAAGTACCAATGACAAAGCAAAGGTCAACATCATACCGATCAAGGCAATCCAGCGCGGCAGACGTTTATTAAATCGCTCTACCACCCAGCATAGCAATCCTGCAATAAAAGGAATTGCGATTAATGCTGGTAGCATCCACGTTTGTTGTAACTCAATCATCTTTTACACCACCGTCATCATTACCAGCACCAGCAATACAGCCATACCCAAGCCAAAGCTTGTGGCATAACCTCGAAGAGACCCTGTTTGCGTCGCAGACAATACTTTATTACCTGCTGAAGCCAGCTTAGGTAACAGCAACCACGTTTTATCGATAGGGTCGGCTTTTAATAAGCGGCCGATGAATAAAAAGGGTTTTACGAAAATCACATCATATAGCGCGTCGAAGCCTAGGCCATGGTAGCACCAGTGATATAGCGCCCCACCAATACGTGAGCGCTTAAAGCTAGTAAGCAAGCGACCTTTGTTGACGACATACAATAGTGCGGCCAATATCAAACCTGCTGCCATGGCACCCATCGCGATATACTCTGCGGTATGTTTAGCATGCGCTTGACCAGCAACTTCTAATAGATGGCCAACGCTCTCTGGCAATACACCATCTAATGGCGGTGTAATCCAAGCACCAACTGCTGTAGATAGCACTAGCAACACGGTTAAAGGCAACCAATACGACACACCTGATAGCTTATGAGCATGGGTTTTCTCTTCACCAAAGAAGATAATCCAAATCATACGGAACGTATAAATGGCCGTTAAGAACGCACCAAATACACCCATATAGAATAACACTAGATGACCTGTAGCATAGGTTTCCCAAAGAATTGCTTCTTTAGAATAAAAACCAACGGTAACCCAAGGTATGGCAGCGAGCGCACCACCACCGACGATATAACACCAAAATACCAATGGTATCTTTTTACGTAGACCACCCATCTTAAAGATATCTTGCTCATGATGTACCGCAAGGATGACCGCACCTGATGATAAGAACAGCAATGCTTTAAAGAAGGCGTGCGTCATCAGATGGAAGATTGCCCCTTGCCATGCCCCCACGCCAAGTGCTAAGAACATATAGCCAATTTGACTCATGGTCGAATACGCAAGAATACGTTTGATGTCTGTTTGCGCGAGTGCACAGAATCCAGCAACGACCAACGTCAATGCCCCTACGCCGCCAACCCAATACAACAAGATACCTGGGGTCAGCTCAAACAATGGATGTAGACGGGCGATTAAATAAACACCTGCTGTAACCATCGTTGCAGCGTGAATCAATGCCGATACTGGTGTTGGACCTGCCATCGCATCAGCAAGCCATGTATGTAGTGGCAACTGCGCTGATTTACCCATCGCGCCACCAACGAGCATCATGGTCGTTAGAATCATCGTTGGATTGTTAATATCAAACACTTCCGGAGCGCGCGTAATAATCTCTTGAATATTAAGCGTGCCAAATTCGCGGAATAATAAAAACAAACCAAAGGCTAAGAACACATCACCCACACGGGTGACGGTAAAGGCTTTCATCGCCGCCCGACCATTGGCTCTGTCATGATAATAAAAACCAATGAGTAAGTATGAACAGATACCGACGCCTTCCCAACCGAGATATAGCAAGAACAGGTTATCTGCCAAGACTAGCAATAGCATGCTGGCCACAAACAAGTTCATATAGCTAAAGAAACGAGCAAAGCCAGTGTCGCCTTTCATATACCAAGAGGCAAACAGATGAATCAAAAAGCCAATCCCAGTGATGACACCTGTCATGGTCAATGCAAGACCATCAAAGCTCAAACCGAAATGTGGCGCAAAATCGCCAACTTGAAACCATGTCCATAGCGGAACTTCAATTACCGTTCCAGCTGGATTGGTGGTCAAAAAGGTATAGCTAACCACTAGCGTGCATAGTGCTGATAACAGCATGCTACCCACGCCAACAATCGCTGCGACCATCTCTGATAATTTGTCGCGCATAAAGGCTAAAATCAAAAAGCCAATGAGCGGGAATATAAAGGTTAATGGTAATAAACTCATGACATCATCCTTTCATCTCATTGGCGCTATCGACATCGAGATGCCCACGCTGATGATAAAAACGCAATAATATTGCCAGACCAATTGACGCTTCAGCCGCGGCCAAGGTCAAAATAAAGATAAACATAATCTGTCCGTCTGGATCGACCCAGCGACTACCTGCTACTACAAATGCCAATGCTGCCGCATTCATCATGATCTCAAGACTCATTAGCATAAACAGGAAGTTACGTCGTACCATGACGCCGCACAGACCGATAGCAAATAAAATACCTGCCAAAATCAGTCCATGGCTCATGGGTATCATGCCCAGCACATTTTGCGCCTCAGCAACTGGCTGTACTAAGCCTGCCACCTCGTGGGCAAACGGCACGTTTGACACATCTTGTGCCACGCTTGCTGCTAGTACCATTAGTCTGACTCCTTGCGCGTAACTTTATTCGCACCTACTTGACTGCCTGCCCTCGTACCTACCTTCATACCTACATAGTCATGCGGGTCAACATCTTTATATTCATAAGGCTTAGCCATTTCTACGCCATCATGCTTTGTAAGCGTACTATCATTGTCGTATTGTTTGATACTGCCTACACTTGGCTTGAAGTTTTGGCTATCGTTACCGATGACCTCGTCATCGACTGTCTCTTTACCTAAATGATAAGCGGCGACCAAGGCTGCTAATAGTAGCAATGCTGCTACTTCAACCAGCATAATGTATTTGGTAAATAGCACCGTACCGACTGCTTTGGCAGAGATAGTCGTGCCACCCATCATAACGGCTTCATCATGATTAAGACCAATCATCGCATATAGCACAACCGCGATAATAATCGTCAATCCTGTCGGTATCGCCCAAGTTCCTGCATCGAGCCAACGCTCTTCGCGCTCGTCATTACTCATGCCCAAATTAAGCATCATAATAACGAAAACAAATAGCACCATAATGGCACCAGCATAAACAACAATCTCTAATGCTCCTGCAAACGGCGCACCTAATACAAAAAATATCCCAGCAATTGCTAACAACGACACAATCATCGATAAGATAGCATGCACTGGATTGGCCTGAGTCACTACGCGCAGACTGGCAAATATTGCCACTGCTGCAAGTGAATAAAACCCAGCCAGTTCAGGATGGTTCAAAATACTCATCATGGTAGCAAGCTCCTTAGATCAATCGGTGCAGACTCATTTTGTGCTGCGCCTTTTGGTTTATCTGCTACCGCCATACCTGTCACACGATAATAGTTATAATCAGGGTATTTACCTGGTCCTGAAATGAGCAAATGCTCTTTTTCATAGACCAAGTCTTGGCGCTTATATTCACCCAGCTCAAAATCTGGGGTCATTTGAATCGCTGTCGTTGGACAGGCTTCTTCACACAATCCACAAAAGATACAGCGTGAGAAATTGATACGGAAAAACTCTGGATACCAGCGGCCGTCTTCACGCTCAGCTTTTTGTAATGAGATACACCCTACCGGACATGCCACCGCACACAAATTACAAGCGACACAGCGCTCGTCTCCATCAGGATCACGTGTGAGGACAATACGTCCACGAAAACGCGGCGGTACAGGTACCGGCTCTTCAGGATAAAGGATGGTATCACGCGGTCTGAGCGCATGACTATTGACCATCCACATGCTGCGGACAATGGTAAATATACCAATGACGGTCTTTTTTATGGTAGTAAACATGAGATTATTATCCTTATCAGCTTTACCCTAGTTCATCAGTGATGGCTAGTAATGACTATAACGTTGGGGAAAAGATCAAAATGACCGCAGCAGTAATCAATAGATTGATTAAGGTTACGGGCAGACATACTTTCCAGCCAAAGTTCATCACCTGATCATAACGCGGACGCATGAGTGAGCCTCGAGCCAAAACAAACATGGTCATAAAGAACAGCGTTTTAATCATGAACCAAAAAGCTGGTGGAATAAATGGAATATCTAAATTGAACGGCGCAAGCCAACCGCCAAAGAACAAGCAAGTCATCAATGCAGAAATCAAGACAACGTTGACATACTCACCAATAAAGAACATACCAAACTTCATGCCAGAATATTCAACATGATAACCTTCAGCCAGTTCTTGCTCTGCTTCTGGTTGGTCAAATGGATGTCTGTGAGTGACGGCTACACCAGCCACGACAAAAGTTAAGAATCCGAAAAACTGCGGAATGATATACCAGCCGTCTGCTTGTGCTTCGACAATGGCGCGCAAGTTAAACGAACCTGTCAAAGCAACAACGCCCATCAACGACAAACCCAGAAACACTTCGTAACTGATCGTCTGTGCTGCTGAGCGCAAACCACCGAGTAGTGAGAACTTGTTGGCAGAAGCCCAACCACCGAACATCACTGCATAGACAGCAATACCTGCCATAGCAAAGAAGAATAGAATACCGATATCCCAATCAACCACGCCAAGCGTTGGCGAGATAGGAATGATGGCAAATGAGGCCAAGGCAGTAAACATTGCGACCGCAGGTGCCAACGTGAACATAAACTTATCGGTAAAGTTTGGTGTCCAATCTTCTTTAAAGAAGATTTTGAGCATATCGGCGACTAACTGCAATGAACCAAAAGGCCCAACACGGTTTGGACCATAACGATCTTGCCATAAGGCCAGCATACGGCGCTCATAGATAATCATCATCGCGGCAACCAATACTACGACCAAAAAGATGACTAAAGACTGACCCACCAAAAACAGAATAGACCAAGTATCAAAACTCATGCTATTGGCCAAAAAGCTTGGCACATCAGGGATAATACGGGTAACTTGCATATTACACCTCCTGTGTGGTGGTCGGCGCTGCGTTTATTTGCGCAGTATCGTTATTGTTCATCATGTCGTTAGCCATGCTACCCATCATCGTCACTGGTGCATCCACTTTACGTACAGAAGCTGGCATTGATGGGTGAATAATGCTCACTTGCCCGACTGGGTAACCGATACAACCTTCTGCCAAATAACCGACCAGCTGTACTGGCAAGGTTATTTGTTGCTTATCGATTTCTATCGCCAAGTAATCACCAGCAGCAATATTCCAGTCCTTGGCATCGTCTATACCGATACGCCATGTTGCAACTGGCAGCTGCTCTGCGACGATTGGGCTACGTGATGCCATCATTGAGCTGGCATAGATATTATGAATCGGTACCAGTTTCGCTTGGCCTTGCTGCAAATCAGTTGTATTCGAAGACATCGCTTCTGGCGCCACATATTGACGAGTGGCTAGGCGCTCTAGCTGATCGAACAAACGCACACCTGGATCACCATTTTTCAGATGACCGCCAACTTTGTCTTGGTATTTGTTCCATGCTTGCGGTGAGTTCCAACCTGCCGCATTGGCAAAAGGAATCATCGAGCTTGGTGTTTCTTTACCGCTATAACCTTCCATTGAGAAAGTTAGACCAGTGTCCAAATCTTTTGGCTGCATTGGCTCATGTACTGAGATCGGTGCACGCATAGCAGTACGACCCGAATAACGACGCGGTTGGCGCGCAATTTTAAGTCCAGTTATACGGTAGTCAGCTTCAGGCGCGGCGCCCTTGATAGCTGCAAGCTTAGGATGCGTTGCTATCAAAGCATTAATCACATCATCAAGCTGCGTCCAGTCAACATCCCGACCTTCAATACTACTATGGACGGCATGTATCCAGCGCCAGCCTTCTTTAATGCTGCTCATCGGATGGTAGTATTCGTTATCGTAAACTTGGAAGAAGCGCTGCGCGCGACCTTCAGCTGATATCAATGTACCATCCGCTTCTGCAAAGCTCGCCGCTGGCAGTACGATATCGACGTCTTTATGCCAATCAAGGAGCTGATGATCTAACGCAATGACCGTTTTATCAGTCAATAGTTGCGTCAATTTATTGGCATCAATCGCATCTGTTAGCTGGTTTTCTGCAACCACAACCACATCGTAATCAGTCGCTAGCAGTTCTTCAACTGACTGACCGCCAAGCATACAAACGCCCATGCTATTGGCATCAGGAACCGTTAGGTAGATACCTGCTTGTGCCTGATACTTGTTATTTACTTCTTTTAACTCAAGGTTTTCAGCAGGCTCACGTTCGACATCATCTTGAGCTTCTGTATTTACACCCGTTTCAGGTTTGTTCGGCTTAGCAGATAAATCTTGGTCTTCTTCAGGTTGGTCATTAGCCGTTTTCGCTTGGGCTGCCTGTACTTTGGCATTATGTGCCTCGACCTGCTGTTGCTCGGTCGCTTTGATTGCCGCGCGTTTTTGGGTCAACGCTTGGGTAATCTGTGCCGCTGCTTCTATCAATGCGGTAGAAGACAAGCTACTACCCGAGACAACTAAAGGCTTATCAGCTTGAATCAAGTCATAAGCGATTTGCTGCGCCAACGCTTGCATACCGTCAGTTTCAGTACTTGCATCAGTATCTTGTTCAGCTGTTTGTGGATCTGCTATGTCTGCTAAATCATCAGCGAAATTAGCGATTTCATCAGCAACCTTGAAGCCAAGTTTAGTGATGTCTTCAGGAGTTGCCACTACGCTCACTTTACTGATATCTTCTAGCTTAGTTTGCGTTACATCGATGACATAGACTGGGCTTAGCGCATCTTGAGCGATACGCTTAACAGGTTCTGCAAGCCAAGGTTGTGTTTGCAGCGCCGCCGCCATTTTCAAGCCTTCATTTTTTGCGGCTTGACGTACTGACAGCGCGACACGTGATGAAGTTTGCGTGATATCTTCACCTAATACGAGCACGGCATCATGCGTTTCGATATCAGTCATGCTAGGGTTATAAATGCCTTCCGTGCTGAGCACTTCGATACATTTATTAACCAGTGCTTGCTGCTGATGGTTCAAACCTGTTGAGAAGTTATCAAAGCCGACCAGATTTTTTAGCGCAAAGTTGGTCTCTAAACTGGCACGCGGTGAGCCAATCCCGATGACTTTTTTATCTTTGATACGTTTGATGGTTTCATCAAGTGCGTAGTCAATATTGATTTTGACATGCTTATCATTGATACGTTCAAGCGCTTGCGTTGGACGATCTTCACGATTGACATAGCCATAACCAAAGCGGCCACGGTCACATAAGAAATAGCGGTTTACTTCGCCGTTATAGCGGTTTTCGATACGGCGCAATTCACCATAACGCTCACCTGGTGAGATATTACAGCCAGCCGAGCAGCCATGACAGATGCTTGGCGCATACTGCATGTCCCATTTACGGTTATAACGTTCAGAATGTGTTTTGTCAGTAAACACACCGGTTGGGCAAACTTCCGTTAAGTTGCCTGAAAACTCGCTTTCAAACTGACCATCTTTATCACGGCCAAAGTAAACACGATTATTTGAGCCATAAACGCCCAAATCTTCGCCGCCCGCATAGTCTTTATAAAAACGTACACAACGATAGCAAGCGATACAACGGTTCATTTCATGCGCGATGAACGGGCCAAGCTCTTGGTTATGATGTGTGCGTTTGGTAAAGCGATAGCGACGACGGCTGTGACCTGACATATACGTCATGTCCTGCAAATGACAATGCCCACCTTCTTCACAGGTTGGACAGTCATGTGGATGGTTGGTCATGAGTAGCTCAACCATCGACTTGCGGAATGCTTTGGCTTCATCGTCAGTGACCGAGATGTACATATCATCGCCAGGAGCGACCATACAAGACATCACAAGGCGACCGCGACCCGCTTCCATATCTTCTTTATTTTGGAATTGTTTGACCGCGCACTGACGGCACGAGCCTACTGAGCCAAGGGCTGGATGATAACAAAAATACGGCACATCAATGCCGAGTGATAAGCAGGCTTGTAGCAAGTTATCTGCGCTATCTACTTCGACAGTGGTCCCATCAATATGTATGACTGCCATGCCGCTCTCCTTATTTCACTTCTGGCTGTTGATTGGCTGCCGCATCAATGACATCGACACCAACCGCCTGCGCGATTTTTTGATCAAACTCAGGACGGAAATATTTAATCGCACTCATCAGTGGTTCCATCGCACCCGGCGCATGCGCACAGAAGGTTTTACCAATCCATAAGTCACGCGTAAGGCCCTCTAGTTTTTCGACATCGCCCACTTGCCCTTCGCCATCATTGATAGCGGTAAGCAATTTGACACCCCACGGCAGGCCATCACGGCATGGTGTACACCAACCACACGATTCGCGTTGAAAGAAAATCTCGAGATTGCGTAGTAGCGGCACCATATCTTGCGCTTCGTCGACGACCATAATCAGCCCCGTACCCATACGGCTACCCGCTTCTTGAATCGTGTCAAAATCAACCACCACATCTAAATGCTCTGCGGTCAAAAAGTCGGTCGAGGCACCGCCCGGCAGCCATGCTTTAAGCTTTTTACCATCTTTCATACCACCCGCTAAATCTTCGATGATTTCACGAGCGGTATAGCCAAATGGTAGCTCCCAAAGACCTGGGTCATTGACCAAACCTGAGCAGCCAAACAGTTTAGTGCCCGGCGTTTTGCTTTTGCCTTTAATTTCAGATAACGACTGATACCATTCAACGCCATGATTCAAAATCGCTGGCATATTACACAGCGTTTCAACGTTGTTGACGACGGTTGGACGACCCCATGCACCAGAAATTTGTGGAAACGGTGGTTTGGTACGTGGATTAGCACGGCGACCTTCTAAGCAATTAATCAATGCGGTTTCTTCACCGCAAATATAACGTCCAGCGCCAGTATGCACGTGCAAGTTAAAGCTAAAGTCTGAGCCTAGAATGTTCTTGCCCATTAGATTATTGGCCAAGCATTCTTCGATAGCAGCGACCAAACGTTCAGCGGCCAAGATGTACTCACCGCGGATAAAGATATAACCGTCAGTGGCGCCAATCGCATGAGCGGTAATTAGCATACCTTCGATAAGCTGAAACGGTAGACGCTCCATGAGCAAACGGTCTTTGAATGTGCCCGGCTCCATTTCATCAGCATTACAGATGAGATAGCGCGGCAAACCATCCGGTGGCGACATAAACGACCATTTAAGACCAGCATTAAAACCTGCACCGCCGCGACCTCGGACATTGGCCGCTTTAATCATATTGCCGACGTCTTTAGGTGACTTAGATAGCGCTTCTTTTAGACCTGTAAAGCCTTTTAGAGATTCATAAGTAGCTAAATCAAGCACCGCATCATGATGGGCTAAACGCCAAGTCAAAGGCTTGGTTTCGCTAGTGGCTGTCGCTTTATCACCATAGATTGGAACACGCTGTGCATTTAGCTGGCTTGGCGCTTGACCTTGACCGCGACGAGCAATTTGCTCTGAAATCGTTAAACTCATGCGTATAGCTCCAATAATTGCGCGACCTCAGATGGCTGGACAGGGCCGTAAGTGTCTTCATCAATCAGTACCGCTGGTCCCTTATCACAGTTGCCCAAGCAGCAAATTGGCAATAGGGTAAAACGTCCATCAGCAGTAGTCTGACCATACTCAATACCCAGCTGTGATCTAATCTCAGCGGACAGCGCCTCATAACCTGTCAAATAACAAGCCACAGAGTCACATATGAGAATCACATGGCGACCGACAGGTTGGCGATAAATACGGTTAAAGAAAGTCGCAACGCCGTCCATATCTGACATCGGGATATCTAGGATATTGGCAATGGCATTTGCTTGCGCATCATCGACCCAGCCGTTGCGCTTTTGCACGATTTTTAGTGCATCTAGCGAGGCGGCACGCGCCTGTGGGTAATGGTGCATAAACTCATGAATGGCAGCGATTTCATCACTGGTGAGAATGCTTTCCACATCTACTTTTGGCATTTTGTCGGAAACAATTTTCATAATCTTCTGTCTTTCCTCACTCATCCTGCTCTATCACAAGCCAACAACAGTCTGATTAAAACTATGGTTATATTGGCGAGTGACAGCATTTTGGTGTGCCATCAGGCAATAATATATTGATGAACAAATACTTTTGAAGCACGGCTCTAACGATCACAATCCGCCATCACAATATCGATCGATGCCAAATACATAATGGCATCAGAAACCAGCGAGCCATTAATAACCGATGGCATCTGCTGCAAATGCGCAAATGTCGGCGTACGAATACGGGTGCGATAGCTCATCGTGGCCTTGTCTGAGGTAATGTAATAGCTGTTCAGACCTTTAGTCGCCTCGACGATCGTCGTACATTCGCCCGCTGGCATCACAGGACCCCAAGATACCGAGATAAAGTGGTTAATCAGCGTTTCGATATCATTTAGCGTACGGTCTTTTGGCGGTGGTACGGCCAGTGGATGATCCGCTTTGTAAGGGCCTTGTGGCATATTATCCATACATTGACGAATGATACGCAATGACTGACGCATCTCTTCGACCTTGACCATACAGCGATCATAAGCATCACCGTTGTAGCCAACTGGCACTTCAAAGTCGTAATTCTCATAGCCCATGTATGGACGCGCTTTACGCAGATCGAAATCAACGCCTGTCGCACGCAGACCAGCGCCCGTCACGCCCCAAGCAAGTGCTTGCTTGGCATTATACTGAGCAACCCCTTGGGTACGGCCTTTGAGCACGCTATTTTGTAATGCCGCTTTGACATATTCGTCCAAGCGTTTTGGCATCCAATCTAAAAACTCACGCACCAGACGCTGCCAACCACGTGGCAGATCAGCAGCGGTACCGCCGATGCGGAACCAAGCGGGATGCATACGATAGCCAGTCACGGCTTCGATGACGTCATAGGCTTTTTGGCGATCGGTAAACATATAGAATACAGGGGTCATACCGCCCGCATCCTGAATGAACGTACCGACGAATAGTAAGTTATTGGTAATACGGAAGAACTCACTCATCATCACGCGGATGGTTTCAGCACGTGGTGGAATGGTGATTCCAGCCAGCTTTTCGACCGACATGATGTACGGCAGTTCATTCATCACACCGCCAAGATAATCGATACGGTCGGTATAAGGAATAAATGAGTGCCATGTTTGACGCTCAGCCATTTTTTCTGCACCGCGATGGTGATAGCCGATATCAGGAATACAATCGACGACTTCTTCGCCATCGAGCTGTAGCACCAAACGGAACGCACCGTGAGCAGAGGGATGGTTAGGACCGATGTTCAAGAACATAAAGTCTTCATCACGACCTGAACGCTTCATGCCCCACTCTTCTGGGACAAAACGTAGGTTTTCTTGCTCGTATTGTTGCTTGGCGGTATTCAAGAAATACGGGGTAAATTCAGTCGCCCGCGCATGATATTCTTTACGCAGTGGATGACCTTCCCAGTATTTCGGTAATAAAATACGGGTCAAATGCGGATGACCTGTAAAGACAATACCGAACATGTCCCACACTTCACGCTCATACCAGTTGGCATTTGGCCAAATATTGGTGGCGCTCGGTACATTGACATCGTCTTCGCTCAGCGCGACCTTGATACGTACATCACTATTGCGCTCAAGCGACATCAAGTGATAAAACACTGTAAAGTCACTGTCAGGTAAGCCTTGGCGATGTTGGCGTAAACGCTCATCTATCGCTGACAAGTCAAATAGCATGACATACGGCTGGGGCAATTTACGCAGAAATAAGAGGACATCGAGCAAATCCGCACGCGCAACCCACACTGTTGGAATCTCATCAACAGTGTGCTGCACGACAAACTTACCGGCATATTTCTGCTCCAGCTCTTTGATAACCGCTGGGACAGGCTTAATCTTAGGATCTATGTTTTCGACTACCGTGACCATGAATGATGTATTCCTTCATTAATCATAACTGAACTATGTTAGTCATAACCGAACTATGTCAACCATAACTGAGCTATGTTAATCATAACCGAACTATGATAAGCGCATAAAATATTGAAACTGTTGCTACAAATCTAAATGCTATCTAGAATCTAAATACTGTCTGGGCTGCGCAAGTTTTTGACAGCGATACGATCTGCCTGCTTACGGTCACGCTCAGGCGTCATTTGCGGCTGATAGACACCCTGCTCATTGACATGGATACCCAACGGACGACGCTCTTTAGTAATCGATTCTTGTAACAACATCAAACCCTGAATAAGCGCTTCTGGACGCGGCGGACAACCTGGTACATAGACATCAACAGGGATAATCTTATCGACGCCTTGTACGACAGAATAAATATCATACATGCCGCCCGAGTTGGCACAGGCACCCATAGAGATAACCCATTTTGGCTCAAGCATTTGCTCATATAGGCGCTGGATGACAGGGGCCATCTTGACGAAGCAAGTACCAGCGACGATCATGACATCCGCCTGACGAGGCGAGGCACGAATAACCTCCGCCCCAAAACGTGACAAATCATGAACGGCGGTTAAGGTAGTAGCGTATTCAACATAACAGCAAGAGGTACCAAAGTTAAATGGCCAAAGTGAGTTCTTACGCCCCCAGTTTGCTGTTGAATGAACGAGGTCTTCGAGACGACCCATAAAGACGTTTTTATTCACTTCATCTTCGATAGGATCATTGACCGTTTGACTGGTCTGTGCAGGATAGGTATCTGCATCGGGGTTGGCTTTTGTTAATGTGTATTTCATAACATACAACCTTTATATTAGGCTTTGCGTGGCAATCATCTTGCTCGCGCTGTCACCATAACTTTTATGATAAATAAGTGGCTAATCATCAGCGATCATTAATACAAACAGAACTGACGCCTTCATGCATTGCTGCTCGTTTTTACAAACGCTATAAGCTGAGCATCAACTGCTATTAACGTTCAGTTTTGTCCTGCTGAGCAGACGTCGCAAAATCCACAGAAGTAACGTTACCCGTGGTATTAATATGATCGATGTTTTGTAGATGACGACGATTGGTCTCAATATTGTTTGAGACATTGATTTGACCGGATGACTGCGCTGGCACTTTACCTGTCGGATCGACCATTAGCTCATGAGCACCATCAAACTTGGTGATGTCTGCCAAATTAAAGCCTGCAGGCGCCGCATATAAGCGTGCTTTTTTGCGTAGCTTGTCAGCAGGTGCCCAGTTCATCGCACCCAAGCTCAGCTCATAAATCAAACCGATAATCAGAATAGTGATAAACGTGCCAGCGGCGGCAAAGCCAAGCCAACCCGCCTCGCGTACTGACACAGCATAAGCGTAGAGATATAACGCCTCTAAATCAAAAATCACAAAGAAGATTGCGACCAAATAAAATTTGGCAGACAAACGAATACGGGCGTTGCCAGATCCGACAACACCCGCTTCAAATACTTCTTCCTTTTGTGAGCCTTGAGAGCGACCGCCAAGTAAGCGCGGTACGACCAGCATAAAGACAACTAGCCCAATGGCGGCTAAGATAAAAGCAATGGCTGACCAATTAAAAGCAGACATGATAATACGTGCTCCTCACCCAATCGAGTGTTAGACACAGCGCAAGCACTGACCCACTCAGGCCATGTTGCGACAGGTATAACGCAGACGAAAACACAAAGTGACTTTATTTAAAAAGTGACTTTATTTAAGTAATTGTCACTGCACTTCAGCAACTGTCACTGTGTTTAAGTAACTGTCATTGAGTCACATGTTAGGTATTTTGCTGGTAACAACCAATTATCAAGTGTATTGACGACGATGTCAGACGTGACCAACTGTAGAGATTCCGGTATGCGCGCGGATAAAGGCTGGTCGCCCAACGCATCTTCTAACAACGTAAGATCAACGTATTAAATCAATATCATATCTGACTGCTTACTTAATTGATTTAATAGCTCATTACACGTGGTCAACAATGACGTGACAACTGGCATAAATTATTTATGTACTATACGCATATCAGTGCCTAAAAGCTAGTTTTTAACTGTATTGAACGGTCACTTTCTGTGTAAAAAAAATGTGTTTTTTTTACTATGAATTATGATATAGACCTTACCTTATATTAACCCCAAATCCGTACTTTTGGCTACGAGCAAACACTGCCACGCTATTTGTCAAAAATCAAGTGTCCAAATACCCTACTTTCATCACCTAAGTCCTCCCCCAAAGTGAGCATTTTTGCTTTATAATGACCCACCAGATTTTTATGATATGCCATCATCAAACCTTAAATTCTATTATTCTTATAATAAAGATTATTAAAATATCGCAACGATACGAATTTTGATGATGCGCGCTGCGTTTATCTATCTTTGTCATATCAGCGCTACCCTCTTTTTTGCTTTTGTCTTACAGGTCACGTTATGAGTCAACTCAATCCCAAACAATCCGAGGCCATGCTCTACGTATCTGGTCCATTACTTGTACTTGCAGGTGCTGGCTCCGGCAAAACCTCTGTGATTACGCGTAAGATTGCTTACCTAATCCAAGAATGCGACATGCCAGCTGAGCGCATCACTGCCGTGACCTTTACCAATAAGGCGGCACGTGAGATGAAAGCGCGGGTAAGCAAACTGCTACCAAGCGAAAAAATGCGCGGGCTAACGGTGTCGACGTTTCACCAATTTGGTCTACAGTTTTTGCGCTATGAGCTGATTCATACGCCGCTAAAAGGTAACTTTTCCATTATGGACAGCGATGACAGTAAGCGATTGCTGATGGAGCTGATGATGCGCGATAACTTAAGCGGCGCTGAAAGTCGCGAGTTGGTCGGTAAAGCCATCAAAATGATTTCGGATTGGAAAAATGACTTGGTCGAGCCTGATAAGGCGATGGAAACGTTAGACGATCCAGAGGATATGATTTTCGCGACGTTATATGCGCTTTATGAGCGTAATTTGCGGGCCTATAATGCCGTCGATTTTGATGACTTGATTGTCTTGCCAACCAAAATATTGCGTGAAAATAGAGAACTGCGTGACAAGTGGCAGAACCGTATTCGTTATCTATTGGTCGATGAGTATCAGGATACCAATACCGCCCAGTATGAAATGATTAAATACTTGGTCGGACCGCAAGGTCGCTTTACCGTGGTGGGTGATGATGACCAATCTATCTATGCGTGGCGCGGGGCAAAGCCTGAAAACATGGCTCTGCTAAAAGAAGATTTTCCAAAACTAAAAATCGTTATGCTTGAGCAGAATTACCGCTCAACCACTCGTATTTTGACCTCTGCCAACGCCGTTATTCTAAATAACGAGCATTTATTTGAGAAAAAACTGTGGTCAGATAAAGGTCAAGGCGAAAAAATCCGTATCATTAACTGCCGTAATGACGATGATGAATCCGAGCGCGTGGCCAAAGAAATCGTCACGCATAAACTGCGCTTTGGTAACGAGTGGGAACAGTATGCCGTACTGTACCGCAGTAACTTTCAGGCACGTATGCTAGAGGCACAATTGCGCCAGTTGCAAGTACCTTATAAATTATCAGGCGGTCAATCATTCTTTGCGCGTAGTGAAATCAAAGACATCATGGGCTATCTACGCCTGATTTTGAACCCTGAAGATGACAGTGCATTTTTACGTATTATCAATACACCTAAGCGCGGTATGGGACCAGCCACGCTAGAAAAGCTTGGTTTGTTTGCGCAAGAACACAGCATATCACTATTGGCCTCTTGCACCCATGCTGGTCTGACTCATGTTTTGCCATCGAAAGCTTATGGCACGATAAAAGAGTTTGGGGAGTTCATTGAGCACTATACGCGTGAGTTGGATCAACATCCTGACCCTGTACCAATCGTACGCCAGATGATTGATGAGACGGGTTATATTGATTTTGTGCGTAGCGACGCCAAAACGCCGCAACAAGAAAAAAACCGTATTGATAATATCGATATGCTTTACACCAGTATTCAGTCGTTGATTAATCGCGCTGAAAAAGATGAAGACCGAACGATTGATACCATCATTCGTAAGCTGGTTTTGCTTGATATGCTCGAGCAACAGCAAGAAGAAGAGAACACTAACAAAGTTAACTTGATGACCTTACATGCGGCAAAGGGCTTGGAGTTTGATTTCGTTTATATCATGGGTCTTGAGGAAGAAATGCTGCCGCATCGCAACTCTATCATGAGTGAGACGGTCGAAGAAGAGCGCCGTCTGATGTACGTGGGCATTACCCGTGCGCGTCGTGAGCTGACATTGACGCTCGCGACCCAGCGCCGTGCTGGTGGTCAAATGCGCGTTACCTCAGAATCAAGATTTTTGGATGAGCTGCCTGAGGATCATATTGACTGGCCTGCCAAAGCGAAAAAGAAAAAAGCGACCAAAGATCCAGAAGCCGTCGCTGATGAATATCTGGCCAATATTCGAGCGTTACTGGGTAAGCGTTAATCTTAATCAAGACATTTAAGCACCTGAGTAATAAACACCTAAGTAAAACGCTTGCGAGAACACGCTTTAGACTGCGCAAAAAACGATTGATATAATCGTTATTGTTATTGTTCTTCATATACTGTAAAAACTTGGAACACTTATGCCTACCCCCACGCCCAATCAGGAACGAACCGCCATGCTGTCAGGAGATTATAACTCGGCTGAGTATAGTGCCGAATATAAGCTTCTGTATCTGCAGGGTTTGGTTGCTGATAAAGCATACGAGGCCATTACTGAGTTTTTAGAAAAGCAGTCCGAATATGAGATTGCCAACCTACTAGAGTCCTTCCCAACTCAAAACCGTCTGTTGATTTGGGCGCAGGTGCCAGAGCATATCAAAGGTGAGGTACTTGCCGAACTAGATGTCGATACGCGCCAGCCGTTGATGGAGAATATTTCTTCTCAAGAAATCTCCTTGTTTACCCAAGACCTTGATGCTCAAGACATCTCTGAGATTTTGGACACCGTCACTGAGAGCGTACGTACCTCAGTCATGGCAACGCTGGACGAAGAGACGCGGGTCCAAGTCAATAAGCTTGATACTTATGCTGACTGGGAAGTGGGTAGCTATATGGATCCAGATATTATCCAGATAAGGGATGATATCTATCTAGCTGATGTGCAAGAGTGGCTGCGTGAAAACGACGACCTGCTCGATGACGAGAGCCAAGAGCTGTTAGTTGTCGATCAAAGCCAGCAATTGCTAGGGCTACTGAGTCTAGTAGATTTAATTAAGCATAAACAGAATACATTAGTCTCGGAGCTGATTGACACTGCCATTACAATTAATGATCGCTTGGATATTCAAGATGCAGCCGCGATTTTTCGTTCAGAAGACATCCGTTTTGCCCCTGTCATCAATAGCCATGGCGAGCTGGTTGGTCAACTAAACGGTGAAGACATTATGGAAATCATCCAAGATGATGTCGACAGCACCATGAAAAACCTCGCTGGTGTTAGCCAAGATGAAGAGCTGTTTGCCCCCATCCTAACCAGTGCTAAAAGCCGTAGCGTTTGGCTAGGTATCAATTTATGTACTGCCCTTTTGGCCGCAGCAGTGATTGGACAGTTTGAAGAAGTATTGGCACAAGTCGTGGCGCTAGCGATATTGATGCCAGTGGTCGCCAGTATGGGCGGTATTGCTGGCTCGCAAACGCTGACGGTCGTTATCCGCGGGATGGCGATGGGTCAAATCGGTGGTTCCAACCGTGTCTGGCTGTTAAATAAAGAGCTGTGGGTGGGTGCGATAAACGGTATCATCTGGGCGATAATTATGGCGTTTATTGCTCAGTTATGGTTTCATGATATTAAGATCAGTGCCGTCATCGGTTTTGCCATTGCAATCAACATGACTGCAGCTAATGTCTCGGGTATCAGCATACCGCTGATGCTCAAGCGCATGAATATCGACCCTGCTCTATCTGCTTCGGTTATCCTAACGACCGTCACAGATATCGTCGGCTTTATGTCCTTTTTAGGATTGGCTAGCGTACTGATACTCTAGTTGATTGCTGAATTGCTGAATTGCTGAATTGCTGAATTGCTGAATTGCTGAATTGCTGAATTGCTGAATAATTAAAATATAGAATTGTTATTTGTATAAAAATGTCGAATAAGACTTATTTAGACCATAGTTCAAGGCCTTAGTTTAAAATCATAATTTAAAAACCATCAAACCGTTAAGTGAGTGTGTTATGCAAGCTGTACAAGTTAAAGTGGTAAACCCTAAAATTACTGAAGATAAAGCGTTTTCTTTACCAACTCGTGCCACCGATGGCAGTGCAGGTATTGATTTGCGTGCTTGCATCGATGAGCCATTAACGATTAAAGCAGGTGAAACCCATTTGATTGGTACAGGCCTTGCCGTTTATATTCAAGATCCTAATTATGCAGGTATGATTTTACCGCGTTCAGGTCTTGGTCATAAGAATGGTATCGTCTTGGGTAACTTGGTTGGGCTAATCGATGCCGACTATCAAGGCGAGCTGATGGTTAGTATTTGGAACCGTAGTGGAGATGACTTTGTTCTTAACCCAGCTGAACGTATGGCACAGTACATCGTGGTACCTGTTGCGCGTCCTGAGTTTGAAATGGTTGCAGAGTTCAGTGATGAAAGCGTACGTGGTGCGGGCGGGTTTGGACATTCAGGTCGTCAATAATAGCTATTTTGACGGTCAATTCTGCTAGTAATTTTTAGATAGCCTTCAAGGTTTTGCTTAAGCTATATATAAAATCTTGCGCTATTCATTTTTATTTATCATTGAACACCTATCACGGTTATAAGGAGAGTAAGCAATGCCACCTTTTGCGGCGCAGCAATCCTTATTCCGTGCTTATGATATTCGCGGTGCCAACCAGTATTTCACTAGCAGTTTTATACAAGCGTTAGGCCATGCTTTTGCTACTCTCTACAATGCCCAAGATAGCCAACCGACTCAAAACATCAGTACTAATACTTCTGTTGAGACTAAGCAGAATGTTGTCGTTATTGGTTATGATATGCGTATTGGTAGTGAAGCCATTGCACATACACTCTCTACTGTATTAGCTCAGCAGGGTTTACGCGTAATCCAATTAGGTCTGGTTACCACGCCGATGATGGCGTTTTGGGCAGCGCAATATCAAGGTCATGGCATAGTTGCAACAGCGAGCCATTCTGCTAAAGACATACTAGGCATTAAATGGTTAGTAAATAACAAGTCCCCTAGTAGCTCAGAGATACAGACGCTCTATCATCAGCTAACCGATCATCATAGTTGTCACGCTTATCCCGATAGCCAAGCTAAAAATCCTATCTTTCATTCAGAAAATATTGAAAGCATTGATAATAACTATGACTCAAAATTACCAAGCGACTTGCTTGAGCAACTACCTGCTTATCAAGTAGCAAACGTTTATATCGATGCTATTGCGCAGGTATTTGAACAATTATTTCAGCATAATCACTCGGCAACTGCAGCCAATCAAAAAAACGCTTATAAACTTGATTTGGTCATAGTTATTGACTGTATGCACGGTGCAACTGGTAGCATTGCTCAACGCTTGTTCGAACGTTTTTGCCAGAATGTTATTTTTCTCAATGATACCCCCAATGGCAATTTCCCCCTTGGTAATCCAGACCCTACCGAACCAAACCGCTTAAACGAATTGCAACGAGCCGTTGTTTTGCATGCAGCAGATATCGGCTTGGCGTTTGATGGCGATGGCGATCGTTTGATGATCGTTGATAACAACGGCAAAATAGTTACGCCCGATCATTTGCTCTATCTACTGGCACGTATTGCTATTACTGAACATCCTAACTCTCTTAGCGCCTCTTTATTAGCGTCTGAAGTTCTTTTCGATATTAAGTGCGCCCATCATTTACCAAGACTGTTATCTGAGCTTGGTACTACACCTGTGATTAGCAAGACTGGCAGCAGCTTTATGCGCCAACAGGTACAGCATCCTGACAATCAGATTGTTTTCGCTGGTGAATTATCAGGACATTTCATCTTTAATGACAGCCGCTTTATCCCTTACGATGATGCGATGTATGCTGCATTACGGTTGCTGCATTGGCTTGACCAAACTCAGAATGATGCTAATGATAAAAAACAACTATCAGATATCATCCAAAACTTGCCCACTATAGTCAGTACTGCTGACCGTTACTTGCCAATGCCGCAGACGGCTACTACCGACTGCTCACTCGTAGAGCAATTAACGAGATCTTGTCATTACTTGCAGTATCTAGTAGATATGTCTACTCATACTGATTCTTCATCTAGTCAGCAGTTAAAAGATACTTGCCTGCCCGCCACAACATGCAAGTCATCAGCGTGTACTTGCGCTACTGCGAAGGCGCAAATAGCATTAAAACAGACGCATGAATTATTACCTATGGGAACTAAACTGAGCTGTATCGATGGTGTGCGTTTAGATTTTGCGCATGGTTTTGGCGTACTGCGTCAATCAAATACCAGCAATAGCCTGACCGCGCGCTTTGCGGGTGACAGTATAGATGACCTAAAAGACATTCAGGCGACATTTGCCGCTTTATGCCGACCATTTAACGCAGCGCTAGCTGAACAGATTCTTGCTATTCCTGCGGAGTAGCCTCATAAAACATATATCACTGTCTCATTAGACATAGTAGAAAAACAACCAATTTAAAACCGGCCCTTAGGAGTTTGTAATGACGCTTAATTTAGATGATGCCAAAAACACCGCTGAAGTATTGACCACTGCTCTGCCCTATATCCAGCGTTTTGTTGATAAACTCATCGTCGTAAAATACGGCGGCAACGCCATGACCGACCCTGAGCTTGAGAGCTCATTTGCTCGCGATATCGTTTTGCTAAAGACCGTCGGTATGCATCCGGTAGTTGTACATGGTGGTGGCCCGCAAGTTGACAATCTCCTAAAAGAGCTCGGACGTCAATCAGACCGTATCGATGGGATGCGCGTCACTGACAAAAGTACCATGGATATCGTAGAGATGGTCTTGGGCGGTAGCGTTAACAAATCGATTGTTAGCTTGATTAACAAACATGGCGGTCGCGCGATTGGTCTTACAGGTAAAGATGCCAATTTGATTCAAGCCAAAAAACTGATGATGGAAAAAATTGGCGCAGATGGTATCGCTGTACCAGTTGATTTAGGATTCGTCGGTGATGTAGTAAGCGTCAATAAAGACGTGATTAACATGTTGATTGCCTCAGATTTTATCCCTGTAATCGCGCCACTTGGCGTTGACGCTGAAGGCAATACCTACAACATTAATGCTGACCTAGTCGCAGGTAAAGTAGCGGAGTTTTTACAAGCAGAGAAACTGATGCTATTAACCAATATCAAAGGCGTATTGGGCCGCGACGGTGAAGTAGTGACTGGACTCACGCCAAAGAAAGTCGATAGCTTAATCGAAGATGGCACTATCTCAGGCGGCATGATTCCCAAAATTCAATGTGCGCTTGATGCGGTACGTAGCGGCGTCAAAAGTGCGGTAATCGTTGATGGCCGTGTCCCTCATGCGACGCTGTTAGAAATTTTCACCAACGAAGGGGTTGGTACGCTCATTAGTCGTGAGATAGACTCATCATTGAGCTAGCAAAATCTAGCAATACTAAATGTAAAAAAGCCCGAGTTAGTAAAACGCTCGGGCTTTCTTATGTATTTTTATACTTAATAGATAAGCCTAGCTTAATTTTTATAAATTAATTTTACGAAAAAACTTTATCAAACTCCGCTTCATCGAAGCCGCATAGTAATACTGCTTGATCTCTATCTGCCAACTGACCTTCTACAATCGGACGTTTAATCATACTGGTGTTTTCCACGAGTAAATCTATCGCGGTGTCTACACTAGCATCAGCTGCTTGCTTTTGACTGTCGTCTAGCTTGCGCCATGTCGTACCACGCTTATTCAGCACTTTGTCGATACCTAGCTCATTTACCCAGCGCTGTACTGTTTCTTTATCGATACCTTGTTTTTTATAATCGTGAAAATCGTAGCTGACATCTAGATCGTTTAGCTTAGTAAACGCTTTTTTCATCGTGCTACAAGATTTGATACCGTGAATGGTGATGGTCATGATAAATCCTCATAAATATTCATTAACTTGTCTATTATACCTAAGGCTGACTGGATATAGAGAATGCATTACTTTTAATCGTCAAACCTGGTAAGCAACTGCATCATATCGTCGCAATTTTCGCCAAATTACGCTATGCTATGGCATTGTCAAATTCCACCTATTTTGAACAGTATTAAACAAATCCGTATTAAATAAATCAGTATCAACCAATTTCGAGCCGACTATGAGCAACGCCGTGACAGCAGACCAAACAGAAAACAACTATTATAACCCACAAGCGATAGAAGCCGCGCAGCAAACCAAATGGGCCACTGACAAGCGCTTTGAAGTAAGCAATGAGCCAAGCGACAAGCCAAGCCGTTACATGCTGTCGATGTTCCCTTATCCAAGTGGTAAGCTGCATATGGGCCACGTCCGTAACTATACGATTTCTGACGTATTGAGCCGTTATTATCGTCTCAAAGGCTATGAAGTCATGCAGCCAATGGGCTGGGATGGTTTTGGCTTGCCAGCGGAAAATGCAGCGATTGCTAACCAGACGCCACCCGCTGCATGGACATTTGCCAACATTGACAGCATGCGTGCACAGCTTAAATTGCTAGGCCTGTCTATTGACTGGTCACGCGAATTTGCCACTTGTAGCCCTGAGTATTATCAGTGGGAGCAGTGGTTATTTTTACAATTGTACAAAAAAGGCTTGGTCTACAAAAAGCTATCGACGGTCAACTGGGATCCCGTTGACAACACTGTCTTAGCAAACGAACAAGTCATCGATGGCAAAGGCTGGCGTAGTGGTGCTGCGGTCGAAAAACGCGACATCCCAATGTACTACTTCAACATCACTGACTATGCTGATGAGCTATTAGATGATTTGGATCAGCTAGAAGGTCATTGGCCATCTGAAGTACTAACCATGCAGCGCAACTGGATTGGTCGTAGTGCTGGTATGGAAGTGCACTTCCCTTATGAGCTTGCTGGTGAAGAAAACACTTTAGATGTGTTCACCACTCGTCCTGACACCTTGATGGGTGTGACTTATGTTGCTGTTGCCGCAGAGCATCCACTTGCACAGTATGCCTCTGAGAAGGATGACGCAATCGCTCAATTCTGTGCCCTTTGCAAAAAAGGCTCAGTCGCTGAAGCGGATTTGGCCAAGGCCGAAAAAATCGGTATGGATACAGGCCTAACTGTGACGCATCCTTTAACTGGTGAAGAAGTGCCAGTTTGGGTTGCCAACTACGTACTGATGAGCTACGGCTCAGGCGCAGTCATGGCAGTACCTGCTCACGATGAGCGCGACTATGAATTTGCGGTGAAGTACGACCTACCAATCAAACAGGTCATCAATGTACCTGAAGGCTATTTTGATGAACTAAAAGCAGATGCTAAAGCGAACGATAGTGAAGTCAATCTTGCTTATACCGAGCGCAATACCTTGGTTAATTCAGGTGAGTTTGACGGTCTAGACTTTGAGCAAGCATTTGAAGCAATGCTGGCTAAGCTTGAGCCAAAAGAGCTGGCTAAGAAAAAGATCCAGTATCGCCTACGTGATTGGGGTGTCTCTCGCCAGCGCTATTGGGGCTGCCCTATCCCAATGATCAACTGTGAGCATTGTGGTACGGTACCTGTTGAAGAGCAAGACCTACCAGTTGTATTGCCAACCGACGTTGTACCTGATGGTCGCGGTAACCCACTTAAAAATATACCAGAATTTGTTAATACTACTTGTCCTAAATGTGGCAACCCTGCTGAGCGTGAGACCGATACCTTTGACACATTCGTAGAGTCAAGCTGGTACTATGCACGTTTTGCTAGCCCAAATGACGCACAAAACATGGTCAACAAGTCTGCTGCCAATAAATGGTTGCCTGTTGATCAATACGTTGGCGGTGTCGAGCATGCGGTAATGCATCTGTTGTATGCGCGTTTCTTCCATAAGCTGATGCGCGACGAAAATTTAGTCACAGGTGATGAGCCATTTGCCAATCTAATGACTCAAGGCATGGTGCTCGCTGGTACGTTCTACCGCGTCAATGCGGATGGCAGTACGACCTACTACTTTGCAGAAGATATCGATATTGACTTTAACGAACGCGGTCAACCAATCAAAGCTATCTTAAAATCTGACGGCCAGCCAGTCACGATTGGTAAAATCGAAAAAATGTCAAAATCAAAAAACAATGGCGTAGATCCACAGCTAACCATTGATAAATATGGTGCTGATACGGTTCGTCTATATACGCTATTTACTGCGCCTGCGGATCAAACGCTTGAATGGTCAGACGACGCGCTAAAAGGCCCTTATAACTTTGTGAAAAAAGTATGGCGTATTGCAACCGACCATATGCAAGCGCTAACAGCCGCCAATATCAGCATTGATACGCTTAATAGTGCTACCTTGAACACAGACGGTCTAAGCAAAGAAGCCAAAAACTTACGCCGTAAAACGCACGAAACAATTGCTAAGATTGACAGTGACTTAGGTGACCGTTTGGCATTGAACACACCTGTATCAAGCCTGATGGAACTTGCTAATGAGCTGACTGGTTTTAACGCGAGTAATGAACAAGAGCTACACGTCAAACACGAAGCGTTGACCAATCTGCTGATTATGCTATCTGTCTATGCGCCGCACGTTGGTGAACATCTGCTTGAGCAGTTAGGTCTTGATACCTTAACCTTAGACTACCCAACCGTGGAAGAAAGTGCGCTGGTACAGGACATGATCACGATGGTGGTACAGGTCAATGGTAAGATGCGTGGTAAGATGGATGTCGCACCAAACAGCGATCCTGAGCAGCTAAAAGAGCAAGCTCGCACCATGGAAAGCGTGGCAAAATTCATCAGGGGCGAGATCAAAAAAGAAATCGTCGTGCCTAACAAATTGGTTAACATCGTGGTTGTAGGCTAAGGTATCTTGAGCTAAGCATTTTAGGCTTAGTGCTCTAAGCCTTCTTATCATATGAGGATAGCGTTTATGTCATACAAGCATCGAGCTGAGCAGGCGCAACCAGAATCAAGCGCATACAGCCTAGCTAATAAAAAGTCCCATGGCCAAAAGCTCGGAGCAGTCTTACTTGCCACGCTGCCAATGTTTGCGGTGGTAGGTGCAGCCGCTGCTCTTAGCGGCTGCGGCTTCCAGCTGCGTGGCTACGACTCAGCGATGCTGCTTGACGTCGAAAAAACAGCGGTCATCATCGAAGACAATCGCACCTCATTCCCGCTGAAACTACCATTGACGCGTCGCCTAAAGACGTTAGGTGTCGACGTTATTGGTAATATTAGCTCAGAAGAAGTTGCTCGTAATAACCAACAAGCAGGGGCTGAGTCTATTGCCGCTATCGACATTCGTAATGTACGTTTTAAGCGTTACGAATTGGTTGGTGTATTAACAGAGATTCGCTTGGTACTATCAGCAGATGTCAGCTATCAAACGATGGAAAATGGTAAGCCTGTAACACTGAGCAACCCCATTCAGGTCGAGCGAAGCTATCAGTACAACGAAGCCTCTGTTAGTACTGACGATCAGCAAGGCGATCAGACTCGCGATTGGCTCTATGATACTTTAGCTCGCCGTATCACTGACCAGTACGTTGCTATCTCGCTTCCAAAAGTTGCACCTGCTGCCAAACAATCTCTGCAAATAAATAAAGGCATGACACCAACCGTTGTCGTCGTACCACAACCGTAAGAGTTAGTCGTTCTGATTATCAAACGATACCATTTCTAGAAATATGAGTAGAAAACTAAGCGAGTGTAAGTACTACCTTGAGTAGACTGGGCTAGCTTGACACTGCTGAGCATATTTTTGGAACTGGCATTACCTGCTCATCAACCTGTGTAACACCACGCTATGCAAGATACTTTCATAAAAGCCTACCCAAAACTACTGCAGCCTTCCGTTGGAGTAGCAGGGCTATGGCTGGCGCACGGTGACGAGCCACTGCTGAGTCAATGGTTGATAGATGCGCTGCGTCCACACTGGCGCGCACAGAACTATGCAATCAAACGTATAGAGCTAATTTCTGTCAAAAGCTGGCAAGAAGTACTGTCTGAGCTTGGCAGCCAGTCTCTATTCGATGATGCCAGCGCTTTAATCGTAACGGGCAATCATAAACCTGACAAAGCAGTTATCACCGAGCTGGAACGTTTTGCGATCGAGGCACAAGCGGGCACACACGGTCATAGTGTATTGTGGCTTACACCTAAGCAAGACAAACGCAGCCAGAGCAGCAAATGGTTTGCTCCTTTTGCGCAATATGGCAATGTCATTGATTGCAATTTATACAATGAGCAGCAGCGCCAACAGCTACTACAAATACAAGCTCAGAAGTTTGGCTTACGACTGTCTCAAGAGGCCTGGCAGCTACTCATGTCACACACTGAGCATCATCTATTGAGTGCTTATCAAACCCTATGGCGGCTGTCCTATTTGTTTGCACCGCAGCTAGTTGCTAATAACAGTACTAGTGAAGATAGTGCTACTGACAACAGTACCGAACAATCTAATAGCTTTTCACAACCTGTGAATAATGTGGCATTGGATATTGCAGACCTACAAGCAGCGTTGGTCAGCGATGCGCAGTTTAGTGTGTTTGATTTGTCTGATGCGATGCTCGCGGGTAATAGTACGCAGGTCGCCAAAATCATGTTCCAGCTAAAATCGACCGATGAGCCCACTACTTTAGTGCTCTGGGCTATCAGCAAAGACATGCGTCAAATCATTCAACTTATGGACGGTCAAGACCCTCAAGCATTAGGCATTTGGCGTAGTAAACAAGGGTTGTACCAACAAGCCTGCCGCCGTCAGTCAAAAACGCACACGGCCGAATGGCCTGCCCTGCTTTACCGCTGTGACCAAGCTATTAAAGGTCTTATTCGTCAGCCAGCATGGGAGCTATTATTACAAGCGGCACTAGAGCTTGCAGGTAATCGTTTATTTGCGATGCGCTAAGACTAACCTGCTTGTCACCACCTTATATTATTTTTCTTATTAACAAGTTATCCACCTCTTCTCTTACTGATTTATACATTTAAACGCTATAAATCCAGATTCTACTACCCTATCTTGTTTTCTTATAATCTCCGTTTTATTGATTTTTAGTAAGCATTTCTTTTCTATACCTAACTCTGTTCTTGGCTACCTTAACCTTTCGTAAACTAATTTTCATTCCCTTTTGTAGGTGAAGTCTCTACTATATCTACACTTGATTTAATTGTGATTGGATTGTTGTCATGCACAAAATAAGCAAAAAGTCTGCTATCAAATGGGGTGTCATCACCTTAATTATCGTAGCGTTAGGGGCTTTGGCCTATACTTTTTTAAAACCAGAAGAAACCACGCCTAACTACCTAACCGCAACCGTTGAAGTCGGTGATATTGAAAACAATGTCATGGCGTCCGGTAAAGTAAAAGCGTTAAACACCGTCGATGTAGGGGCACAGGTATCTGGTGAAGTAAAACGCCTGTATGTTGAAGTCGGTGACGAAGTCAAACAAGGCGATTTGATTGCGCAGATTGATCAAGTGACTCAGAAGAACAGCCTGAGCAATGAACAAGCCAGTCTTGAACAAAGCGAAGCCGCGCTACAAAGTGCGCAAGCAGAATCGTTAAGCAAACAAGCCAGTCTGAAAAGTGCCTATGCCGACCTTGCCAGCCGTCAGTCTGAGCTCAAACAAGCACAGTCTGATTTTGCACGCTTGCAAGACTTAGTCGCTATCGATGCTATCTCGCAGCAAGAATACGACACGCAAGCGACCAGTGTTGAGACCGCAAAAGCAGCCGTTGCCAATGCACGTGCGGCTATCGACACAGCTAAAGCCGCGATTGCGACCACAGAAGCCAATATCAACAGTCAGCAAGCAGCATTACGCAAATCACGAACCAACGTCAGTACTGCTGAAGAAGATCTAAGCTATACCACGATTCGTGCACCAATATCAGGTACAGTCGTTTCTATTACGACTGAGCAAGGTACTACGGTCAATGCTAACCAAACGGCGCCCACATTGGTGACGTTAGCAGATTTATCGACCGTACGTATCAACGCGCAAATCTCAGAAGCTGATGTCATTAACGTCAGTGCTGGTATGCCTGCTTATTTCAATATTATCGGTAATCCAGACAAACAGTATGATGCGACATTAACCGCTATCGAACCTGCCCCAGAGCAGATCAGTAGCACCAGCTCGACAGACGCTGCTATCTATTACGTCGGCTACGTAGAAGTACCAAACCCTGACCGCTTGTTTCGAATCGATATGACGGCACAGATATATATCATCGTCAACGAAGCCAAAAATACTCTATTAGTACCATCAACAGTGATACAAGAAAAGCGAACTAAAGAAAAAGGCAAATCAACAACGGGCAAGTTTGTACGTGTATTAAGAGATGACGGAACCGTAGAAGAGCGTACTGTAGAAGTCGGTATTGATAACCGAGTAAATGCGCAAATCTTAAGTGGTTTGAAAGAAGGGGAAGAAGTAATCATCAGTGAAGAGAGCGGTAAGAAATCAGATAGCGGCCGCGTACCTGGTGGACCTCAAATGTAACTTGTGCTTTGACTATGTTGAGTAAGAAAGGCTTGCTAAAAACATAGCAGCCCTTTCATAACAACACTATAACGCTTATTAGCCTTTATTAAAGACACTGCTATGACTATATCTCAATCTCCTAAACCGTCGAGTGAAGATAGCTCTGAAAGTAGTACGGCTCAAAACTTAGGGTCACACACTACTGCTAACCCTTCAAACAGCTCAGATAACTTAAGTAATCCGGCAAAAACCAATACCGCTAACCATCCTGCATCAGGCAAGCCCATTATGGAGCTGTCTGGCATTATCAGAGAGTTCCCTGCTGGTGAGCAAACCATTCGCGTCTTGCATGATATCAATCTGACGATTCACCAAGGTGAGATGGTTGCCATCATTGGACAATCAGGCTCTGGTAAGTCCACCTTGATGAATATATTAGGTTGTCTAGATCAAGCCACTGCTGGTGATTATAAGATTTATGGTCAATCCGCCCGTAAGCTTGATGCCGATCAGCTAGCAGAACTGCGCCGTGAGCACTTTGGTTTTATTTTTCAGCGCTATCATTTGCTTGGTGATATCAGTGCCAAAGACAACGTCGCCGTCCCTGCCGTGTATGCGGGCATGGATACCGAGGCACGCACCAATCGTGCTGAGAAGCTACTAACTGACCTCGGCCTTGGCAATAAGGTCAACAATCGTCCCAATCAGCTCTCAGGTGGACAGCAGCAGCGTGTTTCTGTCGCTCGTGCACTGATGAATGGTGGCGATGTTATCTTAGCAGATGAGCCAACTGGTGCCCTAGACAGTAAGTCTGGCGAAGATGTCATGGCGATTTTGCATGACCTCAGCGCACAAGGTCATACCATTATCATGGTCACTCATGATCCAAAACTAGCAGCACAAGCGGAGCGTGTGATTGAGCTCAAAGATGGCCATGTCATCGCTGACTATCAAACTGAGCATTATAAGCACACAGACAAAAAACCAGAATCTATCCTTGGCGAGCATCGAAAAAGTGCCTTTGGTAGTTTTATCGATCGATTGCTTGAAGCGTTTAAGATGTCTTTGCTTGCCATGCGCGCGCACAAGATGCGTACCCTACTGACTATGCTCGGTATTATCATCGGTATCGCTGCGGTCGTATCTATCGTAGGTCTTGGACAAGGCTCTCAGCAGCAAATCCTTGCCAATATCAGCTCGTTAGGTACCAATACCATTACCGTCAATGATGGCTACCCTAGAGGCGACCCTAGACGCCGCTATAATGATGACAACTTGACACCAGAAGACGCAGAAGCGGTCGGCAATCAACCCTATATTATCAGTGTCAGCCCTCAGGTAAATGCCAGCTCTAGTGTCCGCTATCGTAATATACAAGAGGATGCTACCGTCAATGGCGTTGGTGAAGACTATCTAAACGTCACTGGTGAGACATTAACATTGGGTCAAGGGTTTGATGCAAAAAGCATTACATTACGTAGTCAAGATATCATCATCGATGACAACGCTAAACAGACCTTTTTCTCAGATATTGATAATCCTGTTGGTGAGGTGATACTGGTTGGTAGTGTACCTGGACGCGTAATTGGCGTCCTCGAAGAGAGCGATGGTGGCTTTGGTCCCAGTGTGACGACGCCTACCATCTATATGCCTTATACAACGGTGATGTCGCGCGTCACTGGTAGTACCAATATCGACCGCTTTGTGGCGTTGTTAGATGACAGTATCTCTTCTAGTGCCGCAGAGACGGCCATCTCTGACTTGATAGAGAGTCGCCATGGCAAAGATGACTTTGAGCTACGCAATTCAGACTCTATCCGTCAAACGATCGAATCGACGACAGGCACGATGACATTACTTATCTCATCAGTCGCGGTCATTTCATTAATCGTCGGCGGTATTGGAGTGATGAACATCATGCTCGTTTCTGTCACCGAGCGCACCAACGAGATTGGCGTACGTATGGCAGTGGGCGCGCGTCAGAGCGATATTATGCAGCAATTTCTTATTGAGGCCGTTCTAGTCTGTATCCTAGGGGGACTGATTGGTATTGGAATGGCATTTGCCATTGGTGAGCTGATTAATAGTGTGGGCGGTGATAGTTTCAAAGTTATCTATTCATCAACCTCTATTATTGCTGCTTTTGTTTGTTCGACGTTAATTGGCGTGGTATTTGGATTCTTGCCAGCGCGTAATGCCGCCAAGTTAGATCCTGTTGAAGCCCTTTCTCGAGACTAATAATCGATTATTGACTCGCTTTAGCCAAAAATAGAGCAGTCAATATCGATATAATGACGAAAATTTAAAGAAACTGGAATAAATTGGCAATTTTATAAGAGAATTACACTTTTTTTATCATGTGGGGTTGTAATTGTCATAATAATATATATAATGTGCTCTCACGTTTAGGGATACAAACACTTTAAACGTTAGGGCTGTTAGCTCAGTTGGTAGAGCAGTTGACTTTTAATCAATTGGTCCCGCGTTCGAGTCGCGGACAGCCCACCATATTTAGTTTAATCTTTATTAATCGTTCTGCCCTATCCGGTAGTAGACTAATAAAGATAAGTTTAAAAGACATCGTTAAGATGTTTAGTTTTAGAAAGTTCTTTAGTTAGAATTTTCTCTTGTAGAGTTAAAAAGCATTGCTTTTTTATATACTCTTCAGGGCTGTTAGCTCAGTTGGTAGAGCAGTTGACTTTTAATCAATTGGTCCCGCGTTCGAGTCGCGGACAGCCCACCATATTTAGAAAGCCCAGTTACTATCTTAGTAATTGGGCTTTTTTTCGTCTGGGCGTTTTAAATGTTGTTTCTTAGCTTTTATATACCTCTATTTATTATGCTTGCGTTTAAATAGTCTAAAGTTATCTCTCTTGCGCCATAGTAGTTTGTGTCTGATCGTATCTTTGATGGTACGTGGGTGCTTAGGTGCATGAGCAATAAACTCATCGAACTCTGCCTCACTCATCGCTAGCTCTCGACCATGTGCCATCATCACCATTGACGGTTGCAATGCTTTGATTTTTTTCAACGATTGAACATAGTCTTTAGGGTAGTAGACAGGAAATGGTGCTACGAACTTGTGTCGCAACTTAATGATTAAATCAGCGGTATATACTTCGCGACTGGGCAGATGAAACAAAGACAAATCGCGATCCGTGTGACCTGGGGTCTCTAATACTTGCCATTCATCAAAGTGTGGCACAAGCTCACCATCTGTGACGGTGATATCTGGTTTTAGACTTGCCGAGTAATATAGGTTTTTAAGTGGGCGTCCTTGACGTCTGGCCACATAATATCCTAGATGTATATCTACGAAGTGCATCGTGCGCCCGCCAATACCGCTATACCACTGCTTTTTTTTATCAGCGGAGACAATCAGACAGCCCGTCTCTTCTCGAAACTTATGTGCACCGCCTGCATGATCCGGATGCATATGCGTGACCACCACTACTTTTAGGTCGGTGACGGGTCGTTTTAACGTTGTCTTAATATAGTCAAGCACCATCGGCACATCAGCACGGCAGCAGCCATCTAACAGCATTATTTTATCTGGATATACTGCCAGATAGCTACTCTGGATATATCCTTCTAATCGTACAATTTCACATAGACTCATTGGTGTTCCCTACCTCATTCGTCGTTATTATTGTGAGGCTTTTGTTCAGTTTTATAGCCAACCTTTAGTATAGCGCCCGTCACGATAAATAAAACGACTTTGAGTGAACGCTTGTGACTATATACAAGAGTAATGCGACATACAGAGACGATGAAGCTAACAATTAACTATGGACAACTTACTACTCATAACTGCATGTATAATTCTATCCATGAAAATTCTCACCTTATTAGCAAAAAGCAAAAACCCAGCGCTTAGGCTGGGTTTAAGTAAACATTTAGCATTTAGATAGTTTGTAAATTATCTGCTTATCGACTATGCAAGATCACGAACCTTTGGCTCACGTTCCCATAGACGAGACTTAGCATTGCTAATAAAGGCATCTAGCTCGGCCAATGGCGTTACGAACTCATCTTTTTCAACTGGGAGCTTACTTAGGATAAATTCATCAGTCGCGCCGCAATAGGCAATGGCTTTGCAATGATTGTACGCATCGTTGAACCAATCTAGTGCTGAGCTGTCTTTTGCGAGCTTTTTAGCTTGGTCAGGCATGATAATACTAACGACGGCATCAAACATCACTGACGGACCACCAGCGAGGCGCTCATCAGCTTGTATACGTGTACCATCATCCAATACGACTTCTTTGTTAGGTGCTACGATTTTGACACTAGCACCCTGCGCTTTAGCAGCATCTTCGAATTTTTTGACTTCACTACTTTTAGAACCTTCTGCGACTAAGATACCAATCATGCGCCCTTTTAAGCTATCAGGCGTTAGACCAATAGTTTGTACCGCTTTAGAAGTTCCTAAGTCTTGGACAGGTGCAGCCGCATCCGCTGGCTCTGGTAGCTCCATACCCAGTGCAGTCGCTACGCGATTGGCCAAGTCTTCATCGATATGAATCAAATGGCTAAGCATACGCGTACGTACATGGGCTGTATCTACCTTACCTAGCTCAAACGCATAAGCGGTTGCGATATGGGCTTGTTCAGTTGCTGTCTGACTACGGTAGAACATACGTGGCTGACTATAATGATCTGCAAAGCTCTCGTCACGGACGCGACCTTTTACGCCATCGTCTAGTTGCTCATGGAATGAGTTGAAACCACGTTTAGCGCTTTCACGAGGACGAGTTGGATCTAGGCTTTGTGGCTCATAGAGTACACGTGTCTTAGGCACCTGCATTTGCATATGACCATCTTGCTGATTATTAGCAAACGGGCATTTCGGTGCATTGATAGGAATCTGGGCAAAGTTTGGCGAGCCTAAACGTGATAGCTGAGTATCCAAGTAACTGAATAGACGACCTTGCAATAGTGGGTCATTACTAAAATCAACACCAGGTGGCAAATGCGATGGGCAGAATGCTACCTGCTCAGTCTCTGCAAAGAAATTATCTGGATAACGGTTCAATACCATCTTACCCACGACTTTTACTGGTACCAATTCTTCTGGAATCAGTTTTGTCGCATCGAGATGGTCAAATGGGAACTCATTGGCTTCTTCTTCAGTAAATAACTGTACGCCAAACTCCCACTCAGGATAGTCACCGTTGTTGATTGACTCAAACAAGTCGCGGCGATGATAATCAGGATCAGCACCTGAGATTTTCACTGCCTCATCCCATGTGGTTGACTGTACACCCAATACTGGCTTCCAATGGAAACGTACAAAGGTGCTCTTACCGTCTTTATTGATTAAGCGATAGCTATGAATACCAAAACCTTCCATCATGCGTAGGCTACGTGGTAGACCGCGGTCACTCATTAGCCAAATTAGATTGTGCATAGTTTCAGGACTTAGTGAGACAAAATCCCAAAACGTATCATGAGCAGATGCCGCTTGCGGGAAACCGCGATCTGGTTCTGGTTTTACCGCATGAATCAAATCTGGAAACTTCATCGCGTCTTGGATAAAGAAGATTGGCATGTTGTTACCAACGATGTCCCAGTTACCTTCTTCTGTATACATTTTCACAGCGAAACCGCGCACATCACGTGGCGTGTCTTTTGAGCCTTTATTACCCGCTACCGTTGAGAAACGCGTAAAAAGTGGCGTTTGCTTGCCCGTTTCGGTCAACACTTTGGCAGTCGTATATTCTTCTAGTGACTCTGTCAGCTCAAAATAACCGTGTGCTGCACTACCACGAGCATGGACGATACGCTCAGGGATACGCTCATGGTCAAAATGATTAATTTTTTCACGTAATACAAAATCTTCTAATAGCGTCGGCCCACGTGAGCCTGCTTTTAGCGAGTTTTGATTGTCAGCGATAGCTACGCCTTGCTGCGTGGTTAATACTTTGGTGTCGTCACCTGCGCGCTGATGGGTTTCACCACCATTGCCACGTTCCGTATTCATGTCTTTGGCGGGGTCCGTATGATCGATATTATTATTCATAAAAAGTCCTAGCTAATAGATTGAGAGTGCTCTTTTAAATCATTAAAAGAGTGCCTACACAGGTTTGATATCCTTTGAAATAATGGTGACTTCATCTGTCATTTATTTATCTGTGTTTTCAGCATTGTCGAGCGTTAAATTGATACCGCACTAAAATTCGTAAAGGAATAATAGGCTTAGGACTTATACTACCCAAAAAATAAGTCAAATATAGTTGCGTATATAGTAAACCTTGTTGATGTTTGGTTAAGGTCTATAGACGCTATAAACCAGCTGCTTTAGATGGTCTTAAAGGCGCATAAACATTAACAATAGAATCTTGTAATGTAGTTATTCTTTAAGGTATGCTTTTTATGAAGTATCAGAGACTATCGATAAATAAATTGGCAGGGTTTTAGCCTTATATTTATCTTTTTTATATCGTTGGATTCAGATAATTTCGATACAAGAGAACCGAGCGCAAGCTGTACATTAGTATGGTTAGCGAAGATGACGATGTAGCGGGTTTATATGGATTTGACGATGCGACTATTTTTTATATAACTATAAGGCTACCTACCATGTTACCAACTCTAAGCTCCCCGACTAAAAAACCTTATCACTCATTGCTAGTAGGCGCATCAATGGGTCTAATGGCATTAACGCTCAGTCAAACAGCTGCTGCTATCACGACCAAAAACGTGACCTATACGGTCGATGATAAAGCGTACGAAGGCTATTACGCCAAGGCGGACAAAGCTAATGCACCTTTTATCTTATTGATTCATGATTGGGATGGTCTAACTGACTATGAGCGCAAACGTGCTGATATGTTAGCGGCTGAAGGCTACAACGTATTGGCGGCCGATATGTTTGGACAAGGCATTCGCCCTACTTCTATCGAAGAAAACAAACGCCTAACTGGGGAGCTATATGATGACCGTAATAAAATGCGTCGCATATTGGCAGGGGCATTGACGGCAGGACAACTACAAGGCAATGATGTGCGTAAAGGCACGACCATGGGATATTGTTTCGGCGGTACGGTTGCGTTAGAGCTAGCACGCTCAGGTTTTGAGCAAAAAGCCTTTGTACCCTTCCACGGTGCCTTTGATATTCCAACCGGTCAAAGCTACGACAAAACTACAGGAGAAATCCTAGTATTTCACGGTTCTGCTGACCAATCCGTCTCGCTAGAGAGCTTTGCCACTTTGGGCAAGACCTTAGAAGCAGCCAAGATACCTCACGAAATGGTTACCTACAGCGGCGCGCCACATGCCTTTAGCGTATTTGGCAGCGATAGATATGATGCTCGCGCCGATGAGCGCTCTTGGAAACGTTACTTGGACTTTTTAGCAGAAGAATATAAATAACCTAGCAGCACAAGTTGAATAAGTAATAATATAAGCAAGCCCAAACGAAAAGTCACTTCAATAAGATCTGATAATGATTCATTGAGGTGTCTTTTTATTTATTTAATTTTTGCTAACGCTTTAAAACTTAGCGCTTATAAAATACCAATAGCTGATTATTAGCAGGCATTGCATACGTTTTAGAAAGTTGTAGATGATGAGCATTTGCTAAACTAACGACATCTTCTTTATCGCGAATGCCGCTATCAGGATTACCTGCTCTCAACATCGCATCAAATCGCTGATTACCTTCACTGGTATAGTTACCATTCTCGTTAAATGGGCCATATATAATCAACTTACCGTCCACAGGTAACGCATCACCAGCCAATGCAATTAATCGCTTGACCAAAGCCCAGCTAATGATATGCAAAGTATTGGCCGTAAATATCACATCGTAAGGTAAGTTGAACTGGCTATTAACAGGTACGGAATCCGTACTCAAATCAAACGCTAATGGCGAATATAAATTAGGTGCAGGATAGGCATTGTGCCAAGCGATTATATGGCGATGATTACTAGTGACATCGCTAGTTTGCCACTGTATCTCAGGCAGATTAGGCGCAAAGTAAACACTATGCTGCCCCGTTCCAGAGCCAATCTCTAATACATGACTAAAGCCTTGTAGTTCTATTTGAAGTACTTCTAGAATAGGCTGTTTATTATTTTCACACGCTTGAGAAAACGGCAATGCAGAAATATCTACTTTATTATTTGGATTATCACTATCCAGATTATCGTCATGCATCACTATCCTCCCAGACCGTTTGTTATGCTAAGCGTTGATAGCAGTAGATGAACAAGCACTGTCTATATTGCCCTAGTAACTACCAAACAACTGACTACTAGTAAATACCCGCCTCTACCCCAGCAGCCAAGGTCATAGCAAGCTCTTCTACTTGCTCAGCAAAGCTATCTTGCCAATCGCCTTGTAGTATCAGCGCTTCTTGAATCCATGACCAACGTAGCCCCGTTGTAATCGTTTTGAGCGCAAGCTTGGTACCTGTACCATCATGACCTGCGCGTATATATACCGCAAATGGCATGCCTTGCTTCTCTTCTAACACTAGATAGTAGCAACGATCAAAAAAGTCTTTGGTCAGCCCTGCCATATAAGCCAGATTTTCAGTCGTGCCTAACAGCAACGCATCAGCAGCCAATACATCCTCAGGCCGCGTATCCTGCGGTGATTTCAAAATGACAGTAATATCTATATCAGGATGATTCGCACCGTCATAAGCTGCCTGCGCCAATTTCTGAGTATTGGGCGATGGCGTATGAGCGACGATAAGTAAAGTCTTAGTAGACATATTAGGCTTCTGAGCCATTGTTAAATACTAGATTTTGAGTAATGGCAGGATCCAAGCTATTGCCTACTGGACAGGTCAACGCGGTTTTATAAAACCGTTTTAAGGTACTCTCGTCCAATGCTTTCGAAAAATTAACCACAACGTGTATTTCACTCACACGTCTTGGTTTGGCGGCCATGACTTTGGTAACCTCTGCGGTCGTACCTGAGATATCAATATCCATCGCTTCGGCTTTGATACCAATAATCGTTAAGATGCAACTACCCAAACTGGTCGCTAGCAAATCAGTAGGAGAAAACGCTTCGCCCTTACCATGATTGTCCGTCGGCGCATCAGTGATGATTTGATTATTCGACTGTAAGTGAATAGCTTGGGTGCGTAAATTGCCTTGATAGGTTACTTTTGAGGTGGTCATAATTTTGCCTTAGTTTATTAAACTAGCTGCCTGAGCAATAAAGATGCTGTGATAGTTATTTGATAGATGCTAAGATAGCGAGCATTTGTGCAAACATTAGTTCTGTAAAGGAAATTGTAATATGTATGTGTATGAGCTCTCAGAATACCAAGTTTATCAATTAAAATCGATAGACCCAGCATTAGGTGGTAACTGGAAAACCATTCTTATCAGTATTTTGCCGCAGCTCGATATACCCAGTCGTAAAAGTGTGTACGAAAAAATATTATCAAAAAGGAACATTAGCCCAAATTTTACTTATATCATTCCAGATGATTTGAGAAGTTTGTTATCTAAAACAGCAATTCGTCATCGAGAGCTAAAAGCAATTGCTATACAGATGTTGAAATTTATTGAGTCTAAGCCGGATTCATATGATGCTATTGAACTTGCTGATAAAGTAGAGGCGATGATCGATTATCTTAACCGTATTGATATAGGTGATCATATTTTAGACCAAAAAAGTCGTGAAAGTATAAAAAAAGCATTTTTATACGATTTAGCATTTTGGATCGATAATGTAAATCTTATAGTACAACCTGGTATAAGGCACTTAAATACTGATATCGTAAAAACATACTTTAAAGAAGTATTTATTAAGCAAAAGATTCAGGGGCGAGACTTTCGCGCATGGGACTCTACTGACATAGACTTTCAGGAACAAGACAACTTACCCGATATTATAAAAAGAGAGGCAAAGCGTAAAAAGTTCTTTGTCATTGAAAGTGAGCGTTACTGGTTTTTAATAGGTATTGCCGATAAATCAAGACAAAATCCTTATTCTATTAAACGTTTTTTGCATGAAGATGGCGGTAGTAATGATCTATTTGTATATCTGACACACGTTGTCATTAGAAAAGAGCTTATAGATGAAGAAAGTTATATACGACATGTTAAATACTGTACAAGTCGACTATATACTTTGGATGCTGGTGTATCGGACACAATTATCAAATTTATAGCAGAAGCACAACATCTTTGTAAGACACAAATTATACCTCTACTCAAAAAAGAATTGAAAAAAG